>JAITRM010000014.1 GCA_031288395.1 Holosporaceae bacterium
ACTCATGATCTGCCGCATGATTTTAAAGTCTTCATTTTTGCTGGCCATAAATTATCTCCATTAGTCAAACTTTCTGCTAGGCACATTAACTCTCCATTTGCGGTTGGAGTCAAGCTCTAATTTCGTATTTTTCTCTCCATTTTGAGCGTTCTTCGCCTTTATCATACGAACTATTCCTGTATATATTATTTTTGCTAGTTGGGTGGGTTTTGATTCGACTGATGTTTCTTTCGTTTTTGCTTTAGTCATTTTTAATCCTCCTACAATTATTTTTTAAACTTTTTGCATTTTTTGGCAAAGAATTCGTGATATTAGGGAGGGCGAAAAGGGCATAATTTTTCGGTTTTTCGGATGAGTTTTGGATTTATGCTACAGGTGTAGCCGCTTCTGTAGCCGCATTTGTAGCCGCCTAAAATCGTTATAAAACAATTGTGTAGCCGCTGTAGCCGCTTTTTTGGAGAAATGAGATGTATATATTGTTTTTTTCTTCTTTTTTCGTTCTGGTAGTTTAACCAAAAAGGAAAAAGGTCATATATATTATATCTTATTATTGTACTTCGTACTTCCGGTAGGATGACATACTTTTGCGCGGCTTTCAAGATGCTTTTAATATTATTTTGATTAAAAATTATAAATAGACTTTGCATTTTTTATCCCTCGTCTGCCAATACGTTGTGATTGAAAACCACCATGCGAATGGTTTTATTTTTGATACGCATCATTTTCGAGAAATGTCCGCGAGCTGTTCTTTCCAGTATCCCAAGATCATCGGCTATCTTGAGAGCTTCTCGAACATCTCGGCCGATTTCTTTCTCCAGAGCATCTTTGAGTCGTTCCGGATAAGCGTAGAAGGTAACTCCAGCATCAGTGTTTTTTCGATATCCGATGAATTCGTTCACGGATTTAGTTTCATCGGCCTCGTCGTAGTTGTTTAGAGGTAAGAAGCGGCTGTACTGATATTTCTGAAAGAAACAGCGGAGCTTATAGAGCAGCATTTTTTCTTCTTGGTTTCCGAAGCCACCTTTGGCTGCAACCCAGTCCTGAAAAATAACGATGGCGGTGTCTGATGCTTCGCCTGAGTTCCAGCCGGTGAGGCCATATTCGGTAGCCAATTTGCCCGCAAATCCGATGGTGAAGAAAAAATCGAAGACACGATGATCCTGGCCGTCGGCGTGAGCCGGAAGTATCTCGGATTTCTTGACTTCCAAAGCTTCGTTGAAATCATCCCTTATTTTTTCCTGGTTTTTCATAATCATTTTGATGTGCTCGAGCAGCGGAGCTCCGTAGCAGCGTTGGGTGGCGGTGATGAGATGTTTAACCATGGCGGACGGCGTATTGAATCCGTGGGTATTTTCGATGAGTCCGCGTTGTCCCTGAGGTATTGCGGGCACTGGCAGTAGTCGGATGTTCTGCCCGGCCATAGCGGCGGATCCTACGGAAGCCATGTGGGTGTTGAGGTCGATTTCCCCCGCTGACAGCAATGCAATGCGCCAGGTCTTCGGCTGTTTTGCGTCTCCGGAAGTGTTTGCGCGGGTTTTCCCGACTCCGTTGGCCAACATGTAGACAGTGGCTCCGATCTTTTGTGGACTCATCTCGCCCATTTCGTCCAGGATCAACAGCATGTCGTTGTGGTTAAAGGCCACAGTTTCCAGCCCGTTGTCGGTGGCGCGCCAGGATTTCACGTAGCTGCGGGGACCATAGATGGAGGCGGCCACGTACAAAGCTGTGGTTTTTCCGGCAGAACTTTTTCCCACCAGCTGGATACCGAAATTCGGACGATCCAGCAGATGCAGCAGCGGAGCCGTAAATGCCGTCGAAGCCGCAAGAATGAGTCTCGAATTGCCGCAACACAACCTGCCGATGTTCTCTCGCCAATCATTTTCGGAACCGCTGACAGCCACGCAGGTTGAGCCGTAAGCAGTATCCAGCAGAATGTCTTCGTCTCGTTCTTCGATGGTGATGATACCGTTTTCTGTCAGGAATCCGTTGGCGCACCAGCCGCTTTTACGAGTCGTTTTAATTGATCTGGCAGGCGAGTAGTTATTAAGGTAGACGAGTATTTTTCGCGTCGGAGCCTCGAGATTGATATGCAATCCGGCTCCGGCAAGGTCTTTCAGAATGGTCTGGGTATGGCCTGCAAACAAATCCTTGCTGCGCATGCAGATTTTCTTGATTTCGCCGTGAATTGTCTTGAATTCGAGCAGCTTGCCGGTTTCGTTGGTGTCGATGTTAACGGTCTTGCTAATGACTCGCAGATAGGCGCAGAGATAGATCGGCCCGCTGCGTTTGTCGAGATAAAAGAGGGTGGATGCGGTCAACCGGAAGCCCTCGGGCATGCATTCATCAGCTATTTCCGGATCACCGTCCGGATTGTCCGGCGCAGTCTCTTTTTTTTCTTTGGTTTCAAGAGAAAATGCGTCTTTTACTTTCTCTGCCCCTTCCCGAATATACAGATCATTAAAGTCTGTCGGTTCGTCGTCGTCGCTTGCGAATTCCGGCACGACCAAAGGAGCTTTCATGGCTGCGGCTGCCTCTTTTGCTTTTGTTAATCCGGGATTTCCCGGTTTGAATCTGTCGTTGTCGGCGGCTACAATTATTCCAGCTCGTGGGTGATTTTTAACCACGCGGTGGGTAATATTTAGCAAGTTGTTGCTGGAGAACGCGATGACGACGGGAAGTCCTGTGATTTCGTGTATTGTTGCGCCGGTTGCATAGCCTTCGCAGATCACGACTTGATCAACAATAGTTCCAATTGTGAAGCAATTTCCCTGCAAACGACTGCCTTTAAGGAATCCTTTGATAAATTTTCCTGGCTTTTGCAGATCCGGCCAGATTTTTTGCAGCGAGCTAAGATTACCATGTTCGTCATGGAGAGGTATCAGCAGCGTTTGTCGCTCAATTTTGAGCCCATGCGCCTTTATTTTCTTGGTTTGAAGATAGGGATGGGACGTGCAATCCGCAGCCGTATTCCATATTTTTAGAGCGGATTCTGCAGCCTTTACGTTCCCCTCATTTCTTTCTTTGGTTAATCTTCGTTGGGCTTCCGCGATGGCTTTGCGACAGCGTTTATGATCGAATCCTTCCTCAAAAGCAAAGTCCTTAAGCCCGTTAGTCCAGTCTCCCAGAGCATATCCGCCGGTGAAGCGTACAGCCCAGTAGCGCTTATTATGTCCCCAGCGGGTGACTTTCGTGTCGATCACCTCTTCCGGCGGCTCCGGAATGCCGAGTTCGCGAAGTTTTTCGTAGAAAATGTTATTCACAAAAGCCTCTCTGTCTCAAACACTCCTGCCTGTAGGAACACATTTTGCATTTATAGAAAGATGAATCCGATGAAATGCATGGCATCATTTCATTGTTTTCGCTGGCTTTTATTATCTGAACAGCGCGGTCTGAATATCGTTGCGCAGCCTCTGCATCAAAGGCAATTAACTCGTGATATAATTCGCTTGTGTCTTTATTCAGAGCAGTGAATAAACATGGATTTTCATCTAAATTTAGGTAAGTCATGTAAAGTTGCACCTGCGCAAAATACAGCGATTTTGTCACGAGCACGCCGCGTTTTGCGGTGTCGTTCCAGCTCTTGTTATTGAGAGTTTTGCATTCCCATAGCGCCGGATATTTGCAAAAATCTGGACCGCCAAAAATGATTCCATCGACGTGACCTTTCAGCTTTCCCTCGGCGGTGGAAAAACCGAATTGCTCGCCGTTTTCGTCTCGTGTTCGCAGATCAAATCCAGCTAAAATCATCCAATCTGCAATCAAGTCTTCGAGACAATGACCAATGGCAAACGTTCGCAAGGTTTGTGCTGAAAATTCCTGTTCTTTCTGCATGTATTGCAGCTGAATTTGTCGAAGGCAATCGCCTCCGATAATCGACGCGCCCAGATAATCTCTTTTTTCTTGGTTGCGATGATTTTCCAAAAGCTTCGCATCAAGCAAGTCATTAATCTGCTGCATTTTCGTCTCCTTTTTTGGACAAAAAACAATTGATGAAAAATTGCTGGCCTTTGGCTGTGACTCTCGGAGCGTATGAAAATACGATGGATCCGTCATCTTCGGCGTAGGTGATTTTGTTAAATGCAAACAATCCGCGATTCATGGCATCCTGCGTCGGAGCGTTATGGCCTGCCAAACCGCGTTTGATTATGAAGCCGTCTCTGCGCAATTTTGCGTATAAACGGTTTTGCCCTATGTCAATTTCGTTGCTCTTGAGTATTTTTGCCAGTTCTCCGACGGTGATTGTGCTTTTATCGGATGCGGTAACAGCATTTGCGAATGTAACCTTCGGTCTGTCTTCATCAATTTGAGTTTGCAGACACTCGTTTTTGATTCTTTCTTTTTTTAGAGCAGAAATAAGACTAATCCAGGCATCTGGATCATTCATAAGTTCCCTTGCCTTATCGACGGTGAGATAAGCTCCGTGTCGACGAATTGAGGGAAGTACTTCGTGAGTTACCCAGCGTTGAAACTTTTTAGCTTCGAGTTTGCGTGAAAGCATAATTGTTTTGTAAAGCGCACTCTCATTAATTACAGTTACAGAACGCATTTGGGTAGTACCATTGGAGCTGGTATCCATAATATGGACATCAGCTTTTTCATCATCATCCAAGCGAGCAGCTACATTTCCACTGTTACTAATTTCCAGCGCGTTACATACATCCTTGAGAATCCAC
>JAITRM010000021.1 GCA_031288395.1 Holosporaceae bacterium
TTTCCGCTGGTTGACTCAATTCCAAACAGTCTTCGCGCTGATTTTGAACAGCTTCGCCACATATGCCTGGCTGTGAAAACCGTCTATATATTCCATCATCTCTTCTCTAAATTCCTTCGAATACGACATTTTTAACTCCATATTTTATAAACCTATACCCTAGCTATAATAGACAAAACTATCGCAAGAGTAAAGAGGGGTTAGTATACATAGTGAACTTATACAGTGACTTTATTGGGCGGATGGTGTAGGCTGAGAGGTTGGCTGCTGTTCAGACGGCAGCTCATGGCTGTGGTTTACTTTTACGTCCAAATTAATGGGAAAAGGAGAGAAAATGTCGATTTCCGAAGATGGTAGTGTTGCTAACCCAATCGAACCGGAAAGTGTTTTTAAAAGGAATGGGACGAAGGTTGCCTTCAATTCCGAAAAAATTGTAACCGCCATAAAAAAGGCCGGCGCAGAAACCGGTGAATTCGGAGAGGAAGAGGCTCAGCATCTGACATTTAAAGTCCTAAAGGTGATCAGACATAAAATGCAAAATAGAACGCCGGAGATTGAGGAGATTCAAGACGTCATCGAGCAGGTTTTAATAAATGAAAACTTCCTAAAAACGGCCAAAGCCTATATTATTTACCGCGAAAAGCACGGAGAAATTCGTCGAGACAAAAAGAACCTAATAGACGTTGTAAATTCCATAAACGAGTATCTGGACAGACTCGACTGGAGAGTCCATGCCAACGCCAATCAGGGATATTCTCTCGGCGGCATGATTTTGAATATTTCCGGAAAAATGGTCGCCAACTACTGGCTGAACAAAATCTACCCGGAATCCATCTCCACAGCGCACAGAAACGGCGATTTCCATATTCACGACCTGGATATGCTCTCGGGGTATTGCGCCGGCTGGTCTCTGCGCATGTTGCTTGAGGAGGGGTTCAATGGGATTCCCGGAAGGGTTGAATCCAATCCGCCGAAACACCTATCCAGCGCTGTGGCTCAGATGGTGAATTTTCTGGGGACCCTTCAGAATGAATGGGCAGGCGCTCAGGCATTCAGTTCCTTTGACACCTATTTGGCGCCGTTCATAAGAGTAGACCATATGCGCTATGATGAGGTAAAGCAGTCCATTCAGGAGCTAATTTACAGTCTCAATGTGCCATCCCGGTGGGGAACCCAGACTCCGTTTACCAATCTAACTTTTGATTGGGTGTGTCCGGACGATCTAAAAAACGCCGTTCCGCTAATCGGCGGCAGGGAAATGAATTTCACCTACGGAGAGCTGCAAAAAGAGATGGACATGATCAACCGCGCCTACATAGAGGTCATGACCGAAGGCGACGCCAAGGGCAGAGTCTTTACGTTTCCGATACCAACCTACAATATAACCAAAGATTTTCCCTGGGAGGGTGAGAACGCTGTCCTGATGTTTGAAATGACAGCCAAATATGGTCTGCCGTATTTTCAAAATTTTGTTAATTCGGATTTAATGCCGTCCATGGTGCGCTCCATGTGCTGCAGACTGCAGCTGGATCTAAGAGAGCTGCTGAAGCGCGGCAACAGCCTGTTCGGATCCGCGGAGCAAACGGGATCGGTCGGCGTCGTCACCATAAACTGCGCGCGCTTGGGATACGTTTACAAGGGCAACGAAGAAGCGCTCATGCACAGGCTGCTGGAATTGATGGATTACGCGAAAAATAGCTTGGAGATTAAGAGAAAAGTCGTACAGATGTATATGGATAACGGCTTGTTCCCGTTTACCAAGAGGTATTTGGGCACGCTGCGCAACCATTTTTCCACCATTGGAGTAAACGGCGTCAACGAAATGATCAGGAATTTTACCAACGATCAACACAACATAACGACGGAGTACGGACACAATATGGCCGTCAGATTTTTGGATCGCGTTCGCGAAATCCTTAAGCGATTCCAGCTGGAAACGGAAAACATGTACAATCTTGAGGCTACCCCGGCGGAAGGAACCACCTACCGCTTCGCCAAGGAAGATAAGAAACGCTATCTGGACATAATTCACGCCGGCACCGAGGCAAGGCCCTACTACACCAACTCCAGCCAATTGCCTGTTAATTTTACGAACGATGCGTTTGAAGCTCTCAGAATGCAGGATGAATTGCAAAAAAAATATACCGGCGGCACCGTGTTGCATTTATACATGAATGAAAGAATATCAGATGCCAAAGTGTGCGGGAAATTGATCAAAAAGGTGGTGGAGAACTTCGGGTTGCCATATTTTACCATTACGCCGACGTTCTCGTTGTGTCCGAAGCATGGGTATCTTTCCGGAGAGCATGTATTTTGCCCGAAATGCGACGGCGAGCTGATGGAAAAGAAAAAACGTGAAACCGCATCTGCAGAGCGGCAGCAAAAAAATGTTGATTCGGACGTGGCATATGATATAGCATCCTAGTTGCAGGGGCTTAATTATGGATGGAGTGTTGAATCATGGAAAATATGAACCTGAAGCTTGATGATGAAGAGCGTCAGCGGTGCGAGATTTGGACAAGAGTTATGGGATATTTCCGCAGAGTTTCGGATTTTAATGTTGGAAAACAGGGCGAACATATGGAAAGGGTACACTTTAAGGAGTCCACCAGCTATTGCTGCGATAAGTAGGAATGGGCGACGACCTGTGTGTTGGCGGCGTAGTTCCACTCACGACCATTGATTATCCAGGATGCCTTTCTGCCGTTGTTTTCCTGCAGGGATGTAGTTGGAGGTGTAGGTATTGTCACAACCCTCACCTCCAGTGTATGGCTGCGTCTGAGGTTTTCGCCTGGGAAGATGTTTTGAGCCTGCTGCGGCTGCGTCGTGGTTTCGTGGAGGCGGTGGTTTTTAGCGGAGGGGAGCCTTTGCTGCAAACTGGCCTTCCAGAAGCCGTGGCTGACGTCGCCGCTTTGGGCTTTCGGTTGGGTCTGCACACCGCCGGTGCGTTTCCGGATAGGTTGGAGGCGATTGTATCCTTGCTGCATTGGGTCGGTTTCGATCTGAAGTACGCTTTTGATAATTATCAATTCATAACTGGCGTGGAGGACAGTGGAGAGATGGCGCGGGCCAGTTTGAAGGTTCTTTTGAAGTCCAACACAGATTTCGAGGTGCGGATGACGCTGCATGAATCTATGGAGGCGGCCGTCATAATCGAGGCTTTGGAGGAGGCGGCGGCGCTCGGAGTGAAGAACGTCGCGTTACAAAAATGCAGAGATAAAGACGAAAATATAGTTGAACATCCCATCTTTTCTGATAAACTCATGTTGGGACGTATGTCGCGGTGTTTTGATAGTTTTCAGGTTAGGGGCTAGTGGTGCGTTCCTGTGTCGGCGGCGTTGCGTATAGAAGAGGAATGGTATGGCTAATCACAGATCTGCCCTGAAGAGGATAAGGCAAAGGCTGAAGGAAACTGATCGGAACAGAAACAGGATCAGTCGCATCAAGACGTTTATTAAGAAGTTTACCACGAGTTTGGGATCTTCGGGAGCTTGGGCGGCTTTCTCGGACGCGCAGTCTGAGATACAGAAGGGCGTTTCCAATGGCGTGCTGCACAGAAATGCCGCCAGAAGGAAAGTTGCTCGTTTGAACAAGATGTTAAAATCGGCCGAAGCGAAATAATCCGGTCGTTTTTCCTGGTTAATGTATAATTTTCTGATAAGCGAGCATCTCGTGAGCGATGTTGATTTAGAAGTATTCTGGAATTCTGTCCATCGGAAATTGCGATCCGAGTTTGGCGATCCCGTTGTGGATAGTTGGATTTCTCCTCTTTCCATCGCCAAACTGGAAGGAGATACGCTGCATCTTGTCGCTCCGAGTATGTTCTTTCGGGACTGGGTGCAGAACAATTATCATCGCAGGATAGTCGACGTCTGTAATCAAGAGAGTTCCGCCATAAAATGCGTAGACATTTCAGTTTTTTCCAAAGAAATGGCGACGGGAAGCACGCAAACCAAATCAAAGGTTACATCCGAAAGAACTAAAACCGACGACGCAGCCAGCTTGAGTATTCCGTTGGATTCAAAGTTGACTTTCGAGAATTTTGTGGTCGGAAAGCCCAACGAACTAGCTTATGCGGCCGCTCTCAGAGTCGCGGAATCCGATAGCGTAGCCTTCAATCCATTGTTTCTCTACGGAGCGGTCGGACTGGGAAAGACTCACCTTATGCACGCCATAGCTTGGAACATAAAGTCCCGCTCTCCCAATAGAAATATAGCCTACATGTCCGCTGAAAAATTCATGTACCACTTCGTCAGGTCTGTGAGATACAAAGATACCATGGCTTTCAAGGATCAATTTCGCGCTGTGGACGTGCTGATGATAGACGACATCCAATTCATTTGTGGCAAGGAGTCCACTCAGGAGGAGTTTTTTCACACCTTTAATGCTTTGGTGGACAACAACAGGCAGGTGATCGTTTCCGCCGACAAATCTCCGTCCGATTTAGACGGAATGGAGGAGCGGTTGAAATCTCGGCTGGGATGGGGACTGGTCGCCGATATTCATCCCACCACCTACGAGCTAAGGTTGGGAATTTTGCACGCAAAAGCCGCCGCCTGTTCTGTGAAAATTCCAGATAAGGTCTTGGAATTTGTCGCCCATAAAGTAACTTCTAATGTAAGAGAACTGGAGGGCGCTCTCAACAGAATTATTGCCAGCGCTGTTTTTATCGGGCGCGAAATTACCGTCGAAAACGCTCGAGAAGTTCTTTCCGATTTGTTGAGGACCAGCGAGCGCAAAGTGACCGTTGAAGAAATTCAGAAAAAAGTCGCAGTCCATTATGCGATTAAATTGAGCGATATGTTTTCCCCTCGGCGCGTCAGGCAGCTGGCGTTGCCGCGGCAAATAGCCATGTATCTGGCCAAAAAACTCACGACTTTATCTCTACCAGAAATTGGTAAAAGTTTTGGGGGAAAAAATCACACCACCGTGCTTCATGCAGTCAAAAAAATTAACGAACTTATTGACAAAGATCACAGCGTTTCCGAGGACATAAAGCTGTTGACTCATATCCTAACGGCGTGATTTTTACGTGTCTTTGCAGACGCTACTTGCTTCTGCCGGAGCGAATCAGATCCATTCGTTTTAAAATGCCGTCCACTGTTTTCGTCAGCGAATTATTCTCGAAGCAAAAGTCGTAGATATCCGAGTGCTTCATGTCTTCGCGAGCAAGCTCCAATCGGCGATCTATGACTGATTGCAATTCTGCACCGCGGGATTTTATGCGCTGTTCCAGATCTTTGAGTGAAGAAGGCACGAGAAAAAATCCATGCACGTTTTTGTCCAGAGCCTTTTTTATTTTCGAAAATCCCTGCCAATTTACGGAAAGCAGCGCGTTTTCCTCATTATCGAGCCTTTCTTTTATGTGCGAAAGCAAGATTCCGTAGAAATTGCCGTAAATTTCAGAACATTCGATAAAATCTCCGCTTCTTTTATGGGTAAGAAACTCTTCATTGGTCATGAAAAAATAATCCACCCCCGGCTGTTCTTCTTCTCGCTGCGGACGCGTGGTGCAGGTTATTATATGCCGCAGTGATTTTTTCCTATTTAGTATTTCATTAATCACCGATGTTTTTCCAACTGCGGATGGCCCAGAAATTATAAATAGATGCCCGTATTTTTCCATTTCTTGCGTTTCAACGTCAATTCAGATAATACAGTTTTTAATTTTTTTTGAAATCCCAAAAAAATATTTTTGAGGAAACATTTTTTTGTCACGAATTAACTTTTTGTAAAATATTTTGTCTTATTATAAATAAATTGGATGTGGTGGGTGCGAAAAATGGATGAACTGAATACTACGAAAAGTGTTAATGGTCGAGTAAAATGGTTTAATCAATTCAAAGGATATGGATTTGTCGAGATTGACGGCATTCCGGAGGACGTATTTTTGCATTTTTCAGTCATAGATCAATCTGGAATAAAGCGCATAAACAACGGCGATATAATTCTCTGCGATGTAGCGGCTTCCCATAAAGGTTATCAGATTACGGCAATTGTAGAACTGGTTCAGCCCAACAAATATGAGATCGAAGACAGTACGGTGGAAGAAGTTGAAGCGACCATGAAGTGGTTCAATCCGTCCAAAGGCTTCGGCTTTGCTCAGCTGGACTCCGGAGAGGATGTTTTCATTCATGCAAATCTGCTAAAAAAACACAAACTCGATACCATAGAGCATAACAGGCGAATTCGGATGAGCATACGCCGCACCAATTTTGGCTACGAGGCCGTGGATTTAATCGCCACGCTGCCGCCAGTATTCGAAATTGCCGTGGAAAGCACGGACTGATTGGCGGCGACTGGATCTAGGCGTTTGGCATGTCCAGGACGAAAAAATACTCAGCCTGCCTTTATTCCATTGACTTGCAAGGCGGCGTTAACCGCAGAGCAGTCGCATTTCCCCACCGTTACAATGGAGGCGTTGGAGCTCAACAATCTGTCTGTCAAGGCTTTTATCCCATCCACCGTTATGGCGTCGATTTTTTTTAATATCTCTTCATGGCTAACGGGACGCTTAAATATTAAAGTTTGATTAACGATTTGCTCGCAGCAGGAAGAATTGCTCTCCTGTGACATGAGAAGAACGGATCTGAACTGCGCCTTAGCCCGCCCGAATTCCTTTTCGGAGATATGCTCCCGCATCTTTAGCAGCTCCGTCGACGCGACATCGGATAATTCCGATAATTTATCCGGCGAAGTTGCTGCGTATATACCGAAGGCGCCGTTGTACTTGTGCGATGAAGAAAACGAATAGACCGAATAGGCGAGACCTCTCTTTTCACGAATCTCCTGAAACAGACGAGAGGACATTCCACCGCCCAAAATGGAAGAAAAAAGAGCCAGAGTATAGTAGTCGCTGTCCAAATTGGCTAACCCGTTGAATCCAATAATTAGGTAGGCCTGCTCTAGATCGCGCATATCCGAATACGAACCGCCGACATAGTGGCATTTTATGTCGTGAGCAGCTGTTTTGCATGTCCTGAACCCGGAGAGATATTTGTTTACGGAATCGACTAGCTCTTCATGGACAACATCTCCCGCAGCGGCTAGAACAATATTATCGGAATTGTAGTACTCGTCCCTATAGGCGCGTAGGGCGTCGACCTTCATGTTGGCTATTAGGGCAGACGAACCTAAAATTGAGCGTCCCAAAGGTTGGTTCTGGAATGCGGCGCTTTCAAAATAATCGAAGATTATGTCGTCTGGCGTATCCTGGGTCTGCGATATCTCTTGCAAAACAACATTCCGCTCCAGTTCCAGCTCCTCAGAGGGAAACGTTGGCGCCTGGAGAATGTCCGAGAGGATGTCTAGCGCTGTGTGCCTATCCTCTTTCAGCACTTTTGCATGGAACGCCGTGGCTTCCTTGGAAGTATAGGCATTCAGATAGCCGCCGACGGATTCTATCTCCTCGGCTATCTGCTTTGCCGTTCGTCGAGACGTTCCCTTGAAGGCCATGTGTTCTAAAAAGTGGGAGACGCCATTGTTGGCCTCGTTTTCGCGAACTGTCCCGGCCTCTACCCAATATCCTATAACGACGCTGTCGAAATTTTCTAACCTTCTCGTTACTATCCGAAGGCCGGTATCCAGCGTAGTTAACTTTGTATTTTTCAACTTCTACTCCTCTTGCAACAGCTTTTACGATTGTCGGCAATTTAGCATGGAAAACATGGAGAGGAAACACGCAGCTGACAGGTTTTTTCTTTAAATAGGGCTTCGGTGTGGATTAGGGGGAAATAACAGGCATATTGTCATATGAAGCAAAAAAAGGCACATTGAATCTCAGCATATAATTTATAAATTTTTACTATTTTTAACGTTTTTTTTACTAATCGCATGTTATAACTTTACCGTGAGTCCAAAAATATGGTGAATCAATGGAAAAAATGATCTGCAAATTAGAGTGCGTCTGGTTGGTGTTGGCTCTGTTGACCTTCGAAGTCGACTCCATGGAGTTGCTGCGCAGACGTTCGGGTGAAAACCACGAAACCAGTTCGTTTATCAGCTGTAATGAGCAGCGAGAGATGGATCTGGACCATAAAAAATTCCGCTACACCGCCAAGGAAGCGGAGTATGTGAGCAGATTGCTGAAGCCATTGTCCCAACAGCTGATCAAAGCGCATTTGGTAGGCGCCGCCGAGAATTTCGCAAGAATAGAAGATTTCATCGGATCCCTGTGGCCAATTCTGAGGCCCATAGATGACTACGAAGGGCAAGAAGGACGCGAAGATCCGTTCGTGAAGGTAACGCTTAAAGATTTTTTTCGGCAAAAGGAGCAGGGACACCTCTCGAAAATAACCGCCGAAGAATTCAATGAATTAAGAGGATATGAACTCATCCTCAGGAGCGCGCCAGCGGGAAGTTTGAAGCATGATCCGGATATATTTGCTGTCGCAGCTAAGCGTTCACACCTGTTGGAAAATCTAAAAAGATGGCAGTATGTGGAAAGTAAGGCGAATTTTCTGTGGGCAGTGACCTCCATGGCTTATCCGGAGCCAAAAAAGAGTGTATTTAGGCGCATATTTAACGCCGTAAAGGAAAAATTTAATTACCCCATTGTTGTGGGACCAGAAGAACTCGATTATCTGTCCGATCAGAGCGAGTTTTATAGGGGTTTACGCGAACTTCTGGAGCCTTGTGAAACCCATGATTTGGTGGATGGCTACGCCAACACCTTCATCAATGAGGGACGTAAACGCAGAGCTCAACAGCTGGTAGCAGGCGTATACGATCTTGTACGCCGCGGAAAGAATTCCCCGCTTTTTGTCCATGATCAATCATCGGACCCCGACGATCAGTGAGTCCGCGTGACCGTCTTTTTTTATAGCACGGGAGCTAATTTTTACAGCATTTCTCTATTATCAACCGATGCACCGTGGTAGTATGAACTGAAATTGACGAGAAGTTGATGATTAATTTTCTGAATTTGCACAAAATTAACGAAAGGTTCCGCGGGGAAATTGAC
>JAITRM010000011.1 GCA_031288395.1 Holosporaceae bacterium
TTAGCAAGCTTGGCGAGATCTGTGATTCAGGTTCCATGCTGCTGCCAGGAGGTTGGCGCCTTAGCAAGCTTGGCGAGATCTGTGATTCAGGTTCCATGCTGCTGCCAGGAGGTTGGCCCCATGGCGAGGTTTGTAGTCCACGTTTCATCATCCATTCACCGGTGAACGGCATTTGGTTCTCTGCCAGGGCTTGTACTCCATGTCCCATCATATCTCCACCGGTGAATGGCATTTTGCCACTTGGCAGGACTTGTAGTCCACCTCCGCTGACGACACAAAGTTGGCTCCTTGGCGAGTTTTGTAGGTTGCGTTCCGTGCAGCATCCCGAGACTCTTAATAAACGCCTCGTACTGCATTCGTCGCAAAATTGGTTCTTTATTGATACTTATAATGGACATCTCACGCCGCCTCCGCTGCAAGATTGGGTCATTAGCGGGGGTAGCGCAACGCGGCACACAAATGCCTCTCGCTATGGAGGTTTTGAACTGCATATCTGTAAGAAAATCGGAGTGGCGTTGAATGAGACTGCCAAGAAGGTTTCCGAAGGCCTACACTCTTCGGTTTCGTGCGGGAGAATTGCTAGTAGTGAAGACGATTTTATGGAAAAATATGGTTCTGCCAGTTCATCAAATATGGATAATACGAGCGGATCAACCAGTTTTTTTTATCCTGCGGCAGCTTTTATATATGATGGAAATATTAGGGACTTCTATAAATGGATTGCGAAAATTGCCATTTGGAAAAATGCCTTCTACAATCCACATAATAGAATCTTGTCTGTTCCGCTTATGCGCAAAGGATTGTACGGAAATGTCCCGCTGCAGGTTATAGCGAGACATAGCGACGTGGGAATCCACATATATAACGCCGAAGAAATCCGTTTTAAAATGGATGAGGACGGCGTAGTAACGATGTTTCCGTCTCTGTGGTCTCCCTATTACGACAAATGGCTAATCATACTCAATCATCTGGAAATCAAGGACAACCAGTGGTATACGTCAATTCAGGAGTGAACGGCCGCCATTACGGTTTGATTCAAAATTTCTGACATTTTCGATAAAAATTTTCTTTAAAATCTTAATAAACTTTTAGTAAACTATAGGATATGCTGCCAAGCGTAAGGTCGTATTGGTGCTTTATCTTTTGTAGTTTTTGCGTGGGAGGTAGTTGTGAGAGTTTTATTGATAGAAGACGATATGCCGACAGCCAAAGGGATTGAGGCCCTGCTTAAGAAAGAAGGCGTAATCGTCGATACCACAAGCTTCGGCCAATATGGACTGGAGGTGGGAAAAATCTATGATTATGACGGCATTGTGCTGGATCTGATGCTTCCGGATATAGATGGCGTGGAGGTCATTAAAAAATTAAGATCCTCCAACATAAAGACTCCCGTGATCGTGCTGTCCGGACTATCCGAATGTAAGGATAAGGTAAACTGTCTGGATATAGGAGCCGACGATTACGTCACAAAGCCCTTCGAAGGCAAGGAATTGGTCTCGAGGATTCAGGCGGTCATCAGAAGATCCAAGGGGCACGCAGAATCGATCATCAAAATTGGCAGAATGAAGGTGGATCTCCAAAGTCGCCGGGTGGAAATCGATGGGAAGTCGCTGCATCTTACCGGGAAAGAATACTCCATACTAGAGCTTCTCTGCCTCAGAAAGGGAGCGACTTTGACCAAGGATATGTTCCTGAATCACCTCTACGGCGGCATGGACGAACCGGAATTGAAGATAATAGATGTGTTTGTTTGTAAATTGAGAAAGAAACTCATGGATGTGCTGGACGGCGAGTGCTACATAGAAACCATATGGGGCAGAGGATACACCATAAAGGACGTGGATAATCACTCCATCGACAAAGTCGCGAATAGCGCCCCCCCAATGATGAATAGCATCAAGGCCGCAAGCGGAGGTTGCGAAAGTGCATGCGTCGAAGAAAACCTCGCACGGTGCGCGAAGGTTTAGCACTTTTCTGGGGCGATGGTTCAGCAAATTATTTTTCCGATTGCTCAATAAGGAATATGTGTGTTATGCTGAAAGAGCGCGCTGCTTGTTGGCAGCAGCAATGTTTTGGAAAGATATCGAGGCCAGATTAAGGAATACATGGATTCGACAGAGCCTTGGAAATGTGGCGTTCAAGTTAGCAAAGCGAAAAAAATTCTAATCGTAGAAATAGGTTAAAATGACTGACAAAGACCTAGAAGAGGCAGTTTCCGAAATCAAAGGAGAGATATCTTCTCTGAAAAGATCTCGTCGCTTCATTGATTATTACGAAGCTCAAAGTTTTTATCCTTGCCTGGATGATATAGTGAATTCCATCATGGAGTTATCAAAAGGACATCCAAAAGAAGCATTTATTTTGATGAAAAATTTTATGGAAAGCCACGAATCCGTCATGAATAGGTGCGACGACAGCGATGGAGATATCTCAGGATCGTATATTGAAGCATGCGGTAAATTTGGAGAAATCGGGAAACTGGCCAATATTTCCGTTGACGAAGCCGTAGAGCTCGTTTTTGAAATGTTTACGAAAAATCAATACGGAATATATGGCAGCATAATATGCAGTTTCAAGGATGTTTTGAAAGAGGATGGATTGGAACTGCTTAAATCAAAACTTTTGTCGCAATTATCTGAGGACAAAATAAAGTCGAAAGCCGCCAAAAAGAAAAAATACTTCGACTCGCGAAGCATGGTGAATCTGGAAACAGGAGAAGCAATTAGTTTTTCATCGGAAGAATGCAGGAAAAAAGCAAAAGAAGATATATGCACCGATATCAAAATTGGACTTTGTGAAATCGCCGATTGTCGCAGAAACGTTGACGAATATATATTAGCCTGCGCCTTTCCCAAAACATCATATAACTACGGCGATTTCTATGATTCTGACAAAAAGGGAATAGCGTCTCGCCTGCTGGAACAAAACAGAGCCGTGGAGGCATTGGAATGGCTGAGCAAAATAAAGGAAAACTCATGGGATTTCGAACCGACAAAACTTAAAATCGCCGCGCTAGAATCACTGAACAGAGCAGAAGAGGCACAGCAGGAGCGCGTGTCATGGTTCAATTCAACGCTGGATTACAAAGTCTTTAAGGAGATTATAGCGCGTGCTACGCCTCAATTTCAGGAAGAATTTCGGAAAGAAGCAATCAAAACTGTTTTTAACTCCAGTGAAGTCTCCACGGCGTTGGATTTTTTTGTGCAAGGAAAGTTTATCGACGAATGTTCGGCGCTGGTTCGCTCTAAAATAGATTTATTGTCGGGTGAAAGTTACTATTCCCTCAGACCGGCAGCAAAAATATTAGGAGATAAACATCCGCTAAGCGCAACTCTTCTGTACAGAAAACTAATCGGATATGTTATGGACGGAGCGAAGTCAAGGTATTACGACTATGCCGTGAAGGATTTAATGGCCTGTGAAAAATTAAGCAAAAAAATATGCGAGTATGAAACTTTCAAATCTCATGAGGAGTATTTCTCGGAGTTTCAGGAAAGACATAAAAAAAAGCCTGCTTTCTGGTCAAAATTTCGCCGGGAATAGCTGCAACAGAGGCGACTCTCATTGGCGTGCCCCCATGGCAAATTCGAACGGCTTTTGAATAGCAGGTGCTGGATGTTTCAAAAAATAACCCTGTTCGTCATTAGAAAAATGTGTTAGCGTACCGTAGTGAGGAGTGTGAGGACGAGATGTATAGTGATGCATGATTAAGCCCTAACTCCGCGTTATGTTAGTATGCCTATATCTATTTTTTTTAAAATTTTCTTAGTTTTTGCGGAGATTTCGGATCGAATCCAGGTTCCTCTTGAGCGAGTTTGGTAGATGGACTTG
>JAITRM010000032.1 GCA_031288395.1 Holosporaceae bacterium
AGAATTCATCGATGGCGTACAAAATAGCATAGTTGAATTTTTCCCGAAAAGACTTTGTGTGCAGCAGTTCGTTGTCCTTTGGATTCAGGATAGACCCCACTTCCACCAATACGGCCGGCGAACTTACCTCCAAAATTTTGAGATGGCCGCTCCTGCGAGGCTTGTTTTTTCTGCAAATCTTGGGGATACGTTTGATAAAACAGCGGGCGAATTTTTTAGATAACGATAACGCCCTGTAGTAGTCATCATTTTCCATAATGACGCTGCTGTTGGGAGATTGTTTTAGCAAATTCAAATTAGGAAGCGTGTAAACGGATATGCCGCCCACGGCGTCGTCGTTTGTGTGGAAGGAAATCAGGAGATCTGCGTTAAGAGAATTCGTTTTAAGAATTCTTTCGGAATCTGGAATAAATACGTCGCCATCTCGAATCAGCAATATCCGATATTTCCCCCTTTCCCGCAGTAGATCAAATAGCTCAATGGCTGTGGCAAGAGATATATTTTTCTCGACGTTCCCTCCTATGCCGATTACCCCGTGATCCTTTCCGCCGTGACCGGCGTCCAGCACAACAAGAGGCTTTTTATTGATTTTGAATCCGATTTTCATGAAACGCGAGGTGCTTTCGTTATCCGTAAAGACAACGTCTTTTTTGAATGCAACCATAAACATCAACGATTTATCGTTAAACTTTTCGAAAAAACACCCTTTGATAAGGTTGTGGAATAGACGCTTTGACTTCGGTAAAGCCACATCTTTTTTGAATGATAGAAATGCCTTAATTCCATTCGGAAGGGTGTGAACTCGCTGAGTTAACAGTATGTCGCCGTTAAAATCAATGCATAAAAAATAATTATCTTTCTCTTTTTTGAGGGAGATCTTTTTTATGGCCTGTATCGGAGAACTTCCGCCGAGAGCTGTGCACGCGCCAGACAAACATATGCACGCCACGCACAAAAACGCTCGTATTTTTCTGCTAAGCATTCACTATTCAGTCATATTTCCGAAATTATAACAACATTTACATGCAATATATAGTACATTATACTGACGGCGAGAAGGTGTGGAATTTTTAAGGTTTTTCGCGACTGCCGAGCGCAGCGCTTTGTTTTGGTGAAACGTATGAAAAACGCCCGTAACACGTTAGAATTAATAGGAACTGCGACGAATGTCGCGTGGTTCGTGAACGTTGCGACGCTATTGGCAGTTTCTGGTAAAAATTCGTGGGAAAAACAGCAAACCGTAAGGCTTCCATACGCTGGAAATGTAGTTTTTTACGGAGAGAAAAATGTCGAAAAATATGCTGATAGATTCAGCACATATGGAAGAAATTAGGGTAGCGGTTGTTGACGGAGAGAGATTAGACCGATTTGACTTTGAAACGCCGTCCAGAGCGCAAATTAAAGGGAATATATATCTAGCGAAAGTTGTGAGAGTGGAGCCGTCGCTGCAGGCCGCGTTTGTGGACTACGGCTGCGAAAGGCACGGGTTTCTGAGTTTTAGCGAGATACATCATAGTTATTTCCAGATTCCGATCGGAGATCGCCAGAATTTGGAAGAACATCTGCAGAATGTCATTGCCGGTCGCGCCGCGGAAAAGGGCGAACCGGAGGAAGAATTGGATCCACGAGAAATCTCGAGATTGAGATACCAATTTTATCGCCGCTACAAGATACAGGAGGTGATAAAAAAGCGTCAAATCATGCTGGTGCAGGTTGTCAAAGAAGAACGCGGCAACAAAGGAGCGGCTCTTACAACTTGCATTTCTTTGGCGGGAAGGTATTGCGTTCTGATGCCGAATACTGCGAAGGGGAGCGGTGTTTCCAGGAAGGTAGTCGATCCCAAAGAGCGGGAAAAGTTGAAAAAAATAGTTTCTGAATTCCATGTGGAAAACGGCAGCACCGTCGTACGCACCGCCGGCGTAGGCCGTACTAGGTTGGAAATAAAAAAGGATTTCGATTATTTGATGAAACTCTGGGACGAAATTAGAGAAAATACTCTAAAATCTGAAGCGCCGGCTTTGATTCATGAGGAAGCCAGCATCATTAAGAGAGCCTTGAGGGATTTGTATTCTCCGAGCATAGACTCCATCTTCGTGGAGGGCGAGGCCGGCTATAAAACTGCCAGGAATTTCGTAAAAAAACTCATGCCTAGCCAGATAAAAAAAGTGAAGCTCTACGATGACCAAAGGGTTCCGCTATTTAGCAAGTTTGGCATTGATGAGCAGATAAATCAGATCTACTCCACCAGAGTGAATCTTCCATCGGGCGGATATTTGGTGATCAACACAACGGAGGCGCTGGTTTCCGTCGATGTGAATTCAGGAAGGTCCATTAGGGAGAGAAATGTAGCCGGTACGGCTCTGAAAACCAATCTGGAAGCCAGTGTTGAGATAGCTCGGCAGTGTCGTCTCAGAGACCTAGCCGGCCTAATAGTTGTCGATTTCATTGATATGGAAGAAAAGCGTGATAATTCTCAGGTGGAAAGGTCCTTGAGGGAAGCTTTGCGCCATGACAAAGCAAGAGTTCAGGTCGGCGCCATAAGTAGTTTTGGTCTTCTGGAATTATCTAGACAGCGGCTGCGCTCCAGCATTGCAGACGCGAACATGATTACCTGTCCACACTGTAGCGGAACCGGCTCCATGTGGTCTGAAGAATCAGTTGCCATTCAGGTGTTACGCCGGATAGGGGAAACCTGCGCAGCCCTGGATTGCTACGAGGTGAAAGTAACCCTGTCTCCGGACGTCGCGCTTTATCTCATGAATCGGAAGCGTTCCTCCATTTCGGAGATGGAAAATCGTCAGAGCGTGCGGATAACTTTCTCCATCGACAGTTCCATTGCAAACGCAGACTTTCGCATAGAACAATTAACTAGAACGGCAACCAATTATGACGATGATGACTCGGAAATTAAGAGCAGTGATATTTTTAGCCATGAAAAATCGACGGAAGAGCAGAAAAAAGAAGCAACTGAAGCACCCGCCGAATTAGTGGTGCAATCTTCGCCGGAGGAAACGACAAAAGACGCTGCAGCGCCGGCTTTGCAAAGAACTAAAAGCAATAATCGCCGTCGCAAAAGTAGGACGGCCAAAGCTGCAGGAGAGGGCGAGGTCGCTCCGCAAGAACCCGAGGTCGCTCCGCAAGAACCCGAAGAGTCGTTCTCCTTGGCGTCTGCCGACGTTCATGATGAAGAAAAGCCTAAAATCCGCGGTCGAGGGAGGAGAAAACGGAAAGAAAACATCTCGAAAGAGGGAAAAAAACCCGATTTCAAAAGCAGAATCCTCGCTAAAATTGACGCCAGGGCCGCTGATCTTCCTGCGGAAAGCTCGAACTCCACAGTTTTTAAAGTACAGACGGCAAAGAGTAGGGAGTTCGGGCCTCGTCGTGGCGACGTTGGCACGGATGCTGTTTCCGTGCGGGAACAGCCTACCGAAGAAAAGAAAAAAGGTTGGTGGCAAAAATTTCTAAAAACTCCCGGCGACGAAGCGCACTAGCTGGATGAGCGTAAGAGTTAGATTCGCTCCCTCTCCCACAGGACTCCTCCATGTTGGCAACATAAGAATTGCCCTTGTGAATTATCTGTTTGCCAAAAAAAATGGCGGGAAGTTTATTCTAAGGATCGACGACACCGATCTGGAGCGTTCGACGAAAGAATTTGAAAACGAACTTTTTCGCGATCTGGAGTGGCTGGGGATAAAAGCGGACGAGTTGTATAGGCAGTCTGACAACCACGCCCCATACAGCTCCGCCATGGATCGCCTGAAAAAAATAGGGAGAGTTTACGCCTGCTATGAAACTAAAGAAGAGCTTTCGCTGAAAAGAAAAATTCAAACATCAAGTGGAAATTCGCCAGTATATGACAGAGCGGCTCTGCGCCTGAGTCCTGAAGCAAAAGAAAAATTGGAGCAAGAGGGCCTAAAACCCCACTGGCGCTTCAGGCTAAATGACGAAGATTGCATGGAGTGGAACGATTTGCTCCACGGGAAAATTTCCATTCCACTAAACACGGTTAGCGATCCAATATTAATGAAACCGGATGGATCATTTGTGTATACGTTCGCTTCCGTTGTGGATGACGTCAATATGGGAATCACCCATGTAATTCGCGGCGACGATCACGTCACCAATACCGCCGTGCAAATGGATATTTTCAGCGCGCTTTCCGGAGAAATGCCGAATTTTGCACACATTCCATTGCTTTCCTCCGCAGATGGAGAGGAGCTTTCCAAAAGAACGGGGGCGTCCCTAAGCATTTCCTGCATGAGGGATTCTGGCGTAGACCCTGGCGCTATTTTGAATGTCCTTGCGACCCTGGGCACCGCCAATAATGTCAATCATCGCGATAAATTGGAGGACCTGGTGGAGCATTTTTCTTTTGAAAAGATGAGTCTTTCGGCTCCAAAATTCAATTTGGAGGATGTGAAGACATTGACCAAAAAAATCATTTCCGAGAAAACCTTTGGGGAAGTAAAAGGCGAGCTGCAAGAACTAAATCTTGAAAATATTTCGGAAGAATTTTGGGACGCCATCAAAGAAAATCTCTCTTCCGTCAAAGAATCAGCCTTTTGGCATCACATTTTGTTCAATGAAATAAATATGCTAAAAGAGGACGAGAATTTCGTCAAGCAGATGCTGCAAACTCTAACCAGTCCGCTGAATTTTGACGAATGGATAAGCAGTCTAAAGCAAGTATCGGCCAGAAAAGGGCGAGACCTTTTCCATCCCATTCGCATTGTGCTGACCGGCCTGGAAGACGGTCCTGAACTGAGAAGAATCGTTAATTTACTCGGCTATGAGCGACTGAAAGAAAGAATAAAACGCAATCTGGAGTCTGCGCGATGAAAAAATTACAATTGTACAATTCGCTTTCCAATTCGCTGGAGGATTTTGTTCCCATCGAGGAGAATCACGTGGGCATGTACGTCTGCGGCCCGACCGTTTACTCCAGTCCTCACATAGGAAACGCCAGGCCGATGGTGGTATTTGACGTTCTGTTTCGCCTGTTAAAAAAAATATATAAGACAGTAACCTACGTGAGAAATATCACGGATGTGGATGATAAAATAAACGCTCGCGCTTGGGAAAGAAGCATTTCCATAGACGAATTAACCGACGAAGTTATTCGTGAACTCCACAAAAACATGGCTATTATCAATCTATTGTCGGTCAGTCACGAGCCGCGCGCGACCCTTCATATTCAAGAGATGCTGCATATAATTCAGAAGTTGATGGATAACGGTTTTGCCTATGCATCCCACGGTCACATTCTGTTTAGGGTTAGAAAAATGCCCAACTACGGCATGCTGTCCAAAAGAAGTCTGGACGAAATGATCGCCGGAAGCCGCGTGGAAGTCGCCCCTTACAAGGAAGATCCCATGGATTTTGTTTTGTGGAAGCCGGCGGAGGAGGGATCGCCCAGTTGGAGTAGTGCGTTTGGCGCAGGTCGTCCCGGATGGCACGTGGAATGTTCCGCCATGAGTCACAAATACTTAGGGGAGAGATTCGATATTCATGCTGGCGGGCAGGATTTAATGTTTCCCCATCATGAAAATGAGTTGGCGCAGAATTTTGGGGCTTTTGGATGTCTGATGGCAAATTATTGGATACACAACGGCATGCTATTGGCGGACGGTCAAAAGATGTCCAAGTCGCTGGGAAATATAATTTCTTTGGACGAGATTTTGCGCCAGTACGACGGGGAAATTGTACGGTACGTTCTGCTGAGCTCTCATTACCAGAAAACACTGAACTG
>JAITRM010000034.1 GCA_031288395.1 Holosporaceae bacterium
CCCTCCCATTTCCAGTCCGGAACGTCGATTAGGGGAAAATCATCCATCTCGCGGTTGGGGTCAAAGAAGATTCGAAAAAAACTCTACATGAGCGCGATGGTCGTGAAAAACCACAACCCGCAGTTTGCAGATTTCGTGAAAAAACTTGAAAAACGAGGCAACTGCGCCAAAGTCATCATCGTCGCCGTCATGCGAAAATTGATGCATATTTTCTTCGGCATCCTAAAAAACGGAGCTCCCTTCGATGAAAATTTAGCTTTCGGCAGTTGACAGCAAAGACGGTATCTTCAGACTTTAATGGGCGTTATAAAATTCTTCGCGGAAAATACGATTGCCGCGCTCGACTCCGCCGTTGTAGTCCGGACGCCTCGGCGGCCGCACAATCAGTGGAATTTCAAGGTTTTTGCACTCCTCTTCATTCTTGAATGGGCGCACCAACTCTGACTTTATTTTCTAAAATAGTCTCACTTCTATCTGAACTTATACAAATATCTATTTCAAATTAGTTCCTTCAGCTCGTAGAGAATGTCCAATGCGTCTTTGGGAGAAATGTTATTAATGTCGATGGATTCAATCCTCTGTTTTAATTTAGACTCTATTCCGGAGTAATTGAGCTCCATTTGGTCGCAAAATTCCTCCGTAAAACCTAGAGAATTTTTGTCGTTATCGGTCTGGGTCTCCAATTTTTTCAAAAGCTCTGAGGCACGCCTTATGACTGATTTAGGAACGCCGGCAATGCTGGCTACGTGGATACCGTAGGACTTATCTGCAATTCCGTCGACGATTTTATGATAAAAAATCACGTCACCGTTCCACTCCTGCACCTTCAGCGTCATGCATTTTAGATTCTTTAAAGATTTCTGCAGCGACGTCAATTCCCGATAGTGGGTTGCAAAGAGGACTCTGCATTTGTTCACCCTATGGAGATTTTCTATCACAGCCCAAGCTATGGAAAGGCCGTCGTAGGTGGAGGTGCCGCGCCCAACTTCATCCAGAATCACAAAGGATTTCTCGGTGGCCTGATTCAATATGGTGGCGGTCTCTATCATTTCAACCATAAAAGTGGACCGCCCGCGGGCGATGTCGTCGGAGGCTCCTATTCTGGAAAACAATCTATCAACAACGCCAAGAATTGCCTTTTTAGCCGGAACGTAGCAGCCAATCTGGGCAAGGATCACAATTAGGGCATTTTGGCGCAAATATGTGCTTTTTCCAGCCATGTTGGGCCCCGTCAGAAGGCAAATTCTTTCATGAAGATTGAGGCCACAATCGTTGGGCGTAAATTCCTTTTGGTGTATTTCCAGAATAGGATGCCTGCCTCCCTCTATTTCCAGCAGCGAATCCGGTGAAATTTCCGGGCGCACGTAGCCGCGCTCCTCTGCAATGTGGGCAAAGTTGGCGTAGACGTCCAGACAGGCAAGCAACTTTATGGCGTAGGAAATATCTTCGCTGCATTTCACTATTTCGGAAACGATTTCCCCGTATAGCTTTTGCTCCAATTGATTCCATTCCTCAAACGCTATTGTGAACTTAGATTGCAAATCCAGCAATTTTTCGGTGGTGTACCGGACGCCGTTCACCAAAGTTTGACGATGAATAAAATTATCGGGAACCTTAGCTTTTTGGGCGAGCGAAATTTCAATGTACCAGCCGATAATGGCATTATTCCTGATTTTTAACGTACTGATGCCGGTTTCGTTTATGTACTTCTCCTGCAAATCGGAAATCAAATCTCCGCTGTGATCCTTCATGCATTTTAGTTGATCCAGCTCTTGGGAGTAGCCGGGAGAAATTAGATTTCCGCTCTGGCTACTGTGCGGCAAATTTTCTTCCAGCGCAGACTCCAACAGTCGTTGCAAAGCCGAAAAATCCATTACATTTTTCAGGAAATATTCGCCCTCGGACGGAACTGAGACGCCATCCAGAGTAGATTTCACGACAACAATCAGGCGCAACAGCTCGCGAATGTCTCCAACATCTCGGGGAGAGAATTTATTAAATTTAATTCTGCCAATGGCCCGTTCAAAATCCGGACAATTTGACAATGTTTCCCGCAATAGCTTTCGGATTTTTTCGTTTTCCAGAAAAAAATTGACGCAATCCAGGCGTTTTTCAAGCAATTTTCCATCAACGATGGGGGAAGAGACTCGCGCCGCCAAATTTCTAGCTCCAAAGGGAGTTTTGGTGCGATCAATCGCTCCCAGAAGGCTATATTCATACTCTCCACGGCATGAAGACGTAATTTCCAAGCTTTTGCTGGTGGAGGGATCCACTACCAGATGATTGCCCCGTAAAGTTCTCCGGGGGATCGGCAGAGTTGAGAGATTGTTACGTTGCGTGATCAGCAAATACTCCAGCACAGCCCCGCAGGAGGCTAGTTCTTCATTCAAAACTATCCCAAAACTATCCAGAGTATCCACCTTGAAATACCTCTCCAATCTCTCTTTTTCGACAATTGGATTGAATTTAGACTCCGGCAGAAACGTCGGAGAAATATTGCAGACGGACGCAACGTAGCTCGCAAATTCTGTGCCCTCGTAGCCGGATGAAATTAACGCCTCGCCCAATTGGTACGTTTCAACAATTGTCGGAAACTCGTCTTTGATTACCGTGCCTACGAAAAAATCTCCGGTGGATATATCTATGGCGGCAAAGCTAAGCGTTTTTATCTGGCCAGTTCTTTTGTATATCCCGGGAACGATGGACATGAGAAAATTATTTCGCTTGGCGCTCAGCAAATTGTCCTCAACGAGCGTTCCGGCCGTCAGAATCCTCGTTACTTCCCGTTTTACCAGCGCCCCATAGCCGCGTTTTTTCGCCTCTTTGGGATCCTCGGTCTGATCGCAGATGGCCACCTTCTGACCGTATTTTATCAATCTGCCAAGGTAGTTATCCAGCGTTGCCACCGGAATGCCGCACATGGGAACATCTTCACTCATATGCTTTCCCCGATGGGTAAGGGCTATGTTCAGAATGGAGGAGGCTATTTTGGCGTCCTCAAAAAACAATTCGTAAAAATCTCCCAAGCGAAACAGCAGCAAACATCCCGGATATTGCGATTTCGCGCTGAAGTATTGGGACATCATTGGGGTTGCATCTTTAGCAACGCTGTAGAACAGACTACTATCTTCCATTTTTTACCCACAGATCACGCAACCGTAGCATTATACATACCGCCCATTCAGGAGTGAAGCGCCCATGTGAGACATGGCTGCCCCATGAAAAATATTTAAAGTAATGGAGATTTGTGGGGCGAAGAAACCTCGATACGTTTCATTCCTGAATGGGCGCTGAAAATTGTTGCTGCTGCTGAATGGCTGGTTGCGGTTGAGCGGGCGGCTGTTGCGGCTGCGGTTGAGCTTGATTTTGCGGCTCAGGAACCTGATTGACCTGCTGTTGCGGCTGCGGCGTTGCAGTCGGCGGCGCGACCACAACAGCCGGTTGCGGAGGAGCAACATAGACCGGCATGCTATTTTTCTCGGTATTTTCCGGCATATTGTTGTCATCGTCATTGACGAAGTCGTATATTGTTTCCTCTATGGCCTCGTCGGATACGCTTACGACTCTCGCCTCCAGGAAGTCGTGTTTTTGAAGCCATTTTACTAGATTTTTGGCGTTTGCTTCCTTCTTAAACGGCCCGCAAAAAATGAAAGATTCGTTGTCGCCGGCCTTGGAAACTTCCACATGGGCTCTGTACCCCTTCCCAACGAGTAATTTTTGCACCTGAAAAGCAATTTTATTTTTAAAATATCCCACAAACACGATTTTTTTGCCCTGGAGACTGTTGGGATCCATTGTTTTTGGAGAATTAATTTGCCCTAGAGTTTTTTCCGGGGAACAATCGTCATTTTCCGTGTGGTTAGCCATGATTTCTCGCAGAAGGGAATCCATTGTTAGCTGAGACTCGTCTTCGGAAATCTCATGCTTTACGCCGCCATCGATGGCGTCGGAAATTTTGCTGGTTGCGGTACCGGCCGCCGAGGACAGAATCTCCATAATTTTATCCGAAATGGTCGTTGATTTCGGATCGATGACTTCTTCGATATCTTTCGCGGTGATTTTTTTTTCGTTCGCCTCTGTTTCTGCATTGATGATAGCTTTAGTGGGAGACATGGTCGTGCCGGTGAAGAAGCCGGCGCAAAAAAATAATCCGCCCAGCGTTAATAAAACAATGATTCCCAGTATGGCTACGATTTTATTCATAATTTCTGTCCGGCAACCGTAGTAATTTCACAAAAAAATACTGTATTATCGAATTCACCGTTGATAACCTATCAGTGAAAGGTTTATAGATCGTAAATTTATTTTAGAGAGAAAGAAGTGAACGAATCCGCTGATTCAGTCATCATAATGGCTGCCGGAGATGGCTCCAGGCTGAATTCTTCCACCCCAAAAGTATTCCATAAAATTGGCGGGCTGTCTCTGCTTGGCCATGTGGTGAATAGCGCAAAAAAGATCAATCCGCGGGAGATAATTGCGGTTGTAAAACCATCCTATAAAAATTTGGAACAAGAATTGGGCGACGACGTGAAAATAGCCCGTCAGGAAACGCCGCTTGGCACCGGAGACGCCGTGAAATGCGGTCTAAATATAGCCGCTGCGGACGATCTGGGTTGGGTATATATTTTGTACGGGGATATTCCGCTCGTATCTCCCGAAACCTTGCGGAAATTATCTGCAGTTGAAAAATGCCCCAAAACAGGCGTAGTCGTGCTCGCCATGGAGGCTGAAAATTCTTCTGAGCTCGGGAAACTAGAATTTGGTAATGGAGCGGGAACCATAAAAAGCATCCGCGAGGAAAAGGGCGTCTCTTCGGAATTTGATGGAACAGCGCAGCTTTGCAATGCAGGATTGCTTGTGAAAAAAAACCTCCTGCGGCAATTCGTGAATGAAATGCAATCAAGCGCCGTAACCGGCGAGTTTTATGTCACCGACGTCGTGCGCATGGCCCACGAAGCCGGGCATGTGTGTCGCTACCATCAGGGAAGCGCAGAGGAACTGGCGGGAGCCAATACGCGGGCGGAATTGGCGCTGCTGGAGAAATATTTTCAGAACAAAATGCGGGAAAAATGTCTGAGCAACGGAGTTACATTGATTGCTCCGGAGACGGTGTTTTTTTCCCATGACACCATTGTGGAAAAGGACGTTTTGATTCACCCATACGTGGTATTTCTGGAAAATGTACGTCTAAAGAGTGGCGCAGAGATCGGGCCGTTTTGCGTTCTGGAAGGGAGCGAGGTGCGCGGCGCAAAAATCGGTCCTTTTGCTCGTCTGAGAGCCGGGAGCAAAATAGGAGACGGTGTGAAAATTGGAAATTTTGTTGAAGTAAAAAATAGCGCTATTGCGGAGAACGCCAAAATAAATCATTTGAGCTACGTGGGAGATAGCGAGGTGGGAAAAAATAGCAACGTTGGCGCCGGAACAATTACCTGCAATTACGATGGGGTCAGCAAACACAGAACAGTCATCGGCGAAAACGTGTTCGTCGGTTCCAACGCCGCCCTGGTGGCTCCCGTGAGAGTCTGTGACGGCGCAACAATTGGAGCCGGAAGCGTCATAACCGAAGACGTGGAAAACGGAGCCCTTGCGGTGGCTCGGGGAACCCAGCGAAACATCAAAAATTGGACCAGGACCTCTAGAAATTCAAAAGGTAAAAGATAAATGTGCGGGATCATAGGAACAGTAGCTAGAAGCGGCGACGACATTGTCGACCAGATAATCGAAGGCTTGGAAAAACTAGAATATCGCGGCTATGATTCGGCCGGAATAGCAGTTATTTCCGACGGAAAAATTATAAGAGAACGGGCGGTGGGAAAGCTGCAAAATCTGAAGGCGAAGCTTAAGGGCAGTAGCATCAGCGGATCTCTGGGGATAGGGCATACCCGCTGGGCGACCCACGGCAGACCTACCGAAAATAACGCTCATCCAATAATATCCAGAAATGTGGCGGTGGTTCACAACGGCATCATAGAAAACTACAAAGAATTGAAATTTGACCTCAAAAACGACGGCTACATTTTTGAAACGGAAACGGACACGGAGGTCGTGGCGCATTTTTTGCAGAGAGAAATTGATCATGGCGCTTCGCCGAGAAATGCTTTTGAAAATTTGCTAAAATCCATTGAAGGCGCCTATGCTTTCGCGATCTTATTTTCGGCTGCGCCGGATGCTTTGTTTGCGGCTCGTCACAGAAGCCCGCTCGCGGTGGGACGTGGCAAAAATTTCTGCGTTGGCTCAGATGCAAGCTCCATATCCTCCATGTGCGATGAAATTTTTTACCTGGAAGACGGCGATCACGTGGAGGTAACAAGAGATCGCGTATTATTTTTCGACAAGGATTCCAATGTAGTTGAGCGAAAGCCACAGGCGATATCTCCGGATTTCACAAATTCTGGCAAGGGCGAATATTCCTATTACATGCTAAAAGAAATAATGGAACAGCCCAATGCCATCCGGAAAACCATGCTGCAGAATCAAATGGATACGCGTATTTTGGATGATATTTCGAGGATTCTTATCCTGGCCTGCGGTACCTCCTATCATGCCGGAATGGTGTCTCGCTATTGGTTCGAAAAGTTCTTTAAAATTCCGACACAGGTGGAGATAGCGTCCGAATACAGGTACAGATCGCCCATAATCGAGGATAATACCCTGATGATAGTGATAACCCAATCCGGGGAAACCATCGACACCCTGGAGGCGATAGAATACGTTCGCAAAAACAGCGCCTCAAGGATAGTGGCCATTGCCAATGTAAAAAATAGCGCAATTTCTAGAGCAGCGGATTTCGTTTTCTATACCGAGGCCGGCGTGGAAGTTGGAGTTGCATCCACCAAGGCTTTTACGGCCCAATTGACCGTACTGGCGATGATCGCCTTCTACAGGCATGAATTTTTGCTGCAGAAGTTACACAACATTCCGGCGCTATGTGAAGAGACATTGCTTCTTTATAAAGATATTGGAGAAGTGTCTCAAAATATCGCGAAAGCTCATAGCGCGATCTTTCTTGGACGCGGGTCCTTGTATCCCATAGCTTTGGAAGGGGCGCTGAAACTAAAAGAAATTTCCTATTTGCATGCGGAAGGATTCGCCTCCGGAGAAATGAAGCACGGCCCCATAGCCCTGATTGACGACAATGTTCCGGCAATATGCTTATGCCCTCATAATGAGCTGTTTGAAAAGAACGCATCCAATATTCAGGAAATTCTTGCTCGAGGAAATAATATTTTGGTTTTTACTGATGCTTCCGGCAGCGAGTTGTTGCCTTCCGAAGTCACAAAAATCATACTGCCGGCCGTTAATTCGGAATTTGCTCCGGTATTATATTCTCTGCCGCTGCAGCTACTTGCCTATCATGTGGCCGTTTTACGCGGCACAGACGTTGACAAGCCCAGGAATTTGGCCAAATCTGTTACGGTGGAATGATAAGATATGAGCAAGGAACTGAAATACGTAAAATCAATACTTAGAGAGGAAATCGCGGGGCTGGAGATGCTTCATGATTCCATTGACGCTTCCATAGTATCGGCCATCGACCTATTTTATAGCAAAAGAAGCGGCCATGTCATCGTTTCCGGAATGGGGAAACCTGGGCATGTGGGCCGCAAGGTCTCTGCGACATTGGCTTCGACCGGCACGCCATCTTTTTTTCTTCATCCAGGAGAGGCCAGCCACGGCGATTTGGGGGAAATTTCCCCGGATGACGTTCTCATGGTGCTATCTCTGTCCGGAGATACCGAAGAGTTGGTTCCAATGCTATCATATGCCAATAGATTTAACGTGGCGGTGGTCGCCCTGACCTCCAATCCCGACAGTATTCTCGCCCAATCGGCTAGAGTAAATATTCTGATACCAAAAATAAGAGAAGCCTGTCCCTACAATTTAGCTCCCACGACGACTACAACGATGATGATGGCCATCGGCGACGCGATTGCTTTATGTCTTCTAAAAAGAAAGGAATTTAAGCGAGATGACTTCAAAAAGCTCCATCCGGGAGGAACTTTAGGAAAACGTTTGCTCATGGTGCAGGATTTAATGCACACAAACACTCCGGTTGTGCAAGAAAACGACTTCATGAAATCTGTCCTCATAGAAATGACGAAAAAAAACTTTGGCTGCACCTGTGTTGTGAACGCTAAAAATCAAATTGTCGGCGTGATTACGGACGGAGATCTAAGAAGAAGCATCTCGCCGAATTTTTTGGATATGAAGGCCAGTGACGTCATGGGCAGAAATCCAAAGGTCGTCCCGAAGGAAATGTTCGCGCAAGAGGCGACGAAAATGATGAACAGCTACAAAATCATGAGTCTGTTTGTGATTGAAGGCAATAAAATTCCCTGCGGCATATTATACATTCACGATTGTTTGAAAGCTGGTCTTGCGTAGAAGAAAGTTTCGCATCAGAGCGTTGTCCGTCTTTTTTGTCCTCGTAGCGCTTGGCGTCATCGTGGCGTTGGCCGTTCCGGTCATTTCTGCCAAGAAATTAATTTCCAGCATAAATATCAATTTTAAGGGAAAAAACAGCGCGTTCTCTGGGCTTACTTTCAAAACCAAGGACGATAAAGGCAGAGAAATAGCTCTTTCTTCCGACAGGGTTTTGGAGAGTAAAAAAGATAATTTTATTTTCGAAAACATGACGCTGACGTTTAGCATGTCCAATGGAGAAAACGGGGCCGTTTCTGCTGATACAACAAAAGCCCTTCGCGCCGATCAAACGTTGTGTGAATTTATCGGAAATGTTCGGCTAAAAACGGACGCCGGCCTTCTCATCGAAACCGAGAAATCTCTTGTGGATTTTACTGGGAAAATAGCGAGCGGCGATGCTGGAATTATGATATCCCGCAAAGACATAAAGGCGTCCTCCCAAAAATATATTTTCGATATAAATAAAAACATCTTAACATTAATCGGCGCCGTTAAAGGTTTTTTAAGGACTGATGAGGTTACATCGGACAAGATGGTTATTCATTTCGCTGAAGAGTACGGGAAATCTGCCAAAAGCATGGAGGCCATAGGTAACGCCGTCTATGTTGCAGTGAATTATCGCCTGCAAGCCAGAAAAAACATCCTCCATGTGGGAAATAATGTGGAAGCCCATGAGCAGGTAGTTCTGCTCTATAAAAGAAATGACCGCCGCTATGACGTAAGGTCAGATCACATGTACGCTTTCCTGGATGAGCGCGGAACCATTGACGATATTGAGGCCGTCGGTTCTTTGGTGATAAAGACGAAAGATGCTACTATTCGCGCTAACAAAGGCGTTTTTAAGGGCGATATAGTAACCGTTCGCGATAATGTCGTGGTATCCAGCAGCCAGGGCGACGTCCTTGGCAATGCGGCAGTTTTGGATGTCCGCAGCGGAGACATTAGCATAAATAATTCCAGCGGCATCATAGATGATAAAAAGCGTGTCCCATGAGTGACGGAATAGTTTGTAAAAATCTAAGCAAAGCCATCGATAAGAAAGTTATCCTTGATAACGTCAGCTTTAGGGCGTCTCGGGGAAGCATTGTGGCGCTGCTTGGTCCAAATGGAGCAGGGAAAACGACGAGCTTTTCCATGCTTTGCGGGCTAATTAAACCGGACAGCGGTCAAATATTTCTTGATAAAAAAGACATAACCGAGCTTCCCATGTATCGGCGGGCTCGCCTGGGAATAGGGTATTTGCCGCAGGAAACTTCCATATTTCGCGGGTTGACAGTTGAGGAGAATATAACGGCCGTTTTGGAAATGAATAAAATTAATGAGAAAAAATGGCAGCCTATTTTGGAAAAATTACTGCAGGATTTGACGCTGGAAAACGTCAGGAAATCTCCGGCGGTCAGTATTTCCGGCGGAGAAAGACGCAAATTGGAAATAGCCAGAACCTTGGCCACAAAACCGAATTTTATACTGCTGGACGAACCTCTGGCTGGCATCGATCCGCTGGCCGTTACGGAAATGAAAAAGGTGATTTTTGCCCTGAAAAACAATGGGATCGGAGTCGTTATTACGGACCATAACGTGAGAGACGCTCTGCCGCTGGCTGATTACGCCTATGTATTGTTTGAGGGAAAAATTCTGGTGGAGGGTACCCCAAAGCAGATAATAGATAGCGATAAAGCCAGAAAAATTTACCTTGGAGAAAGTTTTTCTTCCTATAACTCCATTCATGGAAGAGAAAACTGACCTCCTGCTATTCCTTAACCAGCGACCAGTCTTATCGCGATCGCTGCAATATTCTCTGAAAATATTAGAAATGAGCAACTTGGATCTGGTGGAGCATGTCGAAGAAAAATTGCAGGAAAATCCGTTTCTAACTCGCGAATACGCTTCGTCAACGCATTCTGAATTGGTGGAAAACATCGCGCATAAACGGCAACTGAAGGATGAAGTCATGGAGCAGCTGTCCTTCTTGCATTTGAGCGACAGAGAAAGGGAAATAACCTGGGCTCTCATTCACAATCTGAGTGGAAATATATATCTGGATGCAGAAATGTTGAGAGATATTTCCCGAGAGAAGAATGTTGACCAATTGGAATTGCTAAAAATAGTGAACAAGTTGAGAAAAACGTCGCTGAGCAGCCTGTTTTCCTTCAATTTACAAGACAAATTGAAAACATTTCTGGAAAACTCCGGTAAATACAACGAAAACTATGGAAAGTTGATAGGAAACATAGATCTTGTTTTTTCCGACGACTGGTCGACACTAAAAAGAAGATGCCACCTCAGCGATGCTGCTCTATCACAAATGATGTCCACAATGAGCGGTGCATTTTTATCTCTGGACTGCTTTTCCGAGGAGTGCGCTTTCTCCCCGCCAGTGGATTTGGTGGTGGAAACCAGAACAAAGAACAATCTCGAAATAAGCGTGGACGAAGAATCAATTCCACCGGTTAGGTTTAACGCCTTCTTGCATGCTGAATCTGCCAAAAAGTGTCGTTCTCGAGCAGACAAAAAATACGTAAAAGAAAACGCGACTTCCGCAGAGCTTCTAATTAAATCATTGAATCACAGAAACTCAACACTGCTAAAGGTTGCTCAGGAAGTTGTGTCTCGCCAGAAGGATTTTTTTATCTGCAACGATCAACATCTTACGCCCATAAGCAGCAAATCCGTCGCCGACGCCCTATTTTTGCACGACAGCACCATACACAGAACCATTTCCAATAAACGGATTTCCACTCCCCGCGGTATATTTGAATTCAAAGCGCTGCTTCCGAGAAAAATTAACTCCATATCGGAGGAAGTCAGCGATTACGCATTGAAGGGATATATAAAGGAGCTAATCGGTCAGGAGCCAAAAAACAATCCCTATTCCGACAATGACATAGTAAACTTCGCGCATTCGAGGGGCATAAATATCTCCAGACGGACGGTTGCAAAATATAGAGCTGGACTGGATATTCCGAATTCCTCTGACAGAGTTAGAATCTACAAATTCAATAACTATGTTCGAGAATAAGGAAATTCAATTACTACGTGCTATAGTCGCGTTGGGAAAAATGTGTTACGATGCTATTGGTTTATCAGGAGAGCAATTATGTACCATAGCGTTGAATATCGGCAAGATGTGCTAACCTTTTGTAATATGAAGGGAAACA
>JAITRM010000004.1 GCA_031288395.1 Holosporaceae bacterium
GTAAGAAAAATTCAAAAGGGGAAAAGCGGCCTCACCTCTAGTGAACTTATACACAGAGTTATTGTATAATCTTTAATTTTTTGCTATCTAGCAGGCGACAATGCGCGTCCTTAGCTCAGTTGGATAGAGCGTCGGCCTTCTAAGCCGCAGGTCGTAGGTTCGAGTCCTACAGGGCGCACCAACGGAAATTTCAGAGAAAAATGATGATAAAAAGCGGCCTTGTAAAGATGGTATCTTCACTCCACAATGGGCGCATCTTCAGCGATTGGTATCCATATCAACAAAATCTGTGCATAACCCTGTTGATAACCGCGTGAGTTAGCGCCAAAAGCTATAGATTTTCATAAGGTTATTCCTGGTTGCTTATTTTTTAATCATGAGCGCAACTGATTGTTTTTGCTTGATTTTTATGTTTTTGCGGACTCTGGGAGAACGATCGCAGGAACATCCCAGCCTCACGAGCAGGCAACTGTGTATACATTAAAAATCTTTTCTTTTTTTTCACACATTGTTTGTAAATTTAGTCACCGCATTCTTCACGGTAATCCTCCCCGGAAAGGCCTAATCCTTCTTATCATAGAGCAGAATTAGTACGGTGATGGTTCCGGAAAATATTAAACTAAGCAAAAATCCGGCCATCAGTATGAAATCCCGATGAATATACCCGTGTAGAATCGAGAATATCTGAACAACGTTAAAGCCGACGAACATCAGAATGGAAAGATCTCCGACTTCTCTGGTTCTGTAGATTTTTACAGCCTGAGGTATAAATAGCGCCGCGTTGACGAACATTCCTACTCCGAACATCAATTCCACAAAATATACCAAACCCTCCGGCATATCGTTACCTCGCCGCAACCGGTGGTATGGTATATCTTCCGGCCAAAAATTGCAAACCCAGCTCCAAACTTCAGTGTGGCATAAACCGATATGCTCGCTATTTTACGATTACTTAACTTCTGTTTTGCTCTAATGGATCGTGTTTTACAGAGATCGCCACATGCAGAAATGTTTTCTTGGGAAATGGGAAACGCCGCGCTATGAAATCGCAGCAGGCTTCCTGCGTACGAAAGGATTGGTGGCGCTCTTGTGGTCGGCGTTCACGGCGTCGCAGGTTGATGCTGCTCCTCTCATAATGGGCGGAGTAATGGCTCTTTCTGCCGCGTCTTCGCTCGACACATTGACCAGCAAAAAGGATTCCATGCTCGGGGACATTTTCTCCTCCAAAGGAGGCGTTACGCTGGAAAAAATAAGGATATCAACGGAAGAGGACATGAATTCCAAAGGCGCCCTAAGAGTTCACGTGGTGATCGTATATGATCGAGAGGTTGCCGGCATATTGAAAACCACGACGGCAAGCGAATATTTCAGGCGCATAGATCAGTTGATACGGGACAATCAGGATAAAATGAAAATTTTTGAAATTGTGTTGGTGGCCAAAAAGCGAAGCGTCCCACTGGAAGATCTGGAATATCCGACGGATCACATGACGCCCGTGGCCTGTTACATCTTCGCCAATTATTCCTCTCCCGGCGAACACAGAGCAAAAATTCCAGACAATTGGGAGGGCATAAACATTAGCCTTGAGAAGGACGACTTTCACGTGCGCCAAACGAGTTAAAGGCGGATGAAATGACGGAGCACGAAGGAAGACGAAAACACCAAATATCCATCCTGCGAAGGCTGCTGCGACAAATCGCGGCGCCGGGAAACTGTGCGGCGATGTTTCGAAAAAAATTTCTCCGATCCAGCGGTTCTATTCTCATAGAATTTGCGTTTTCCATTCCCGTTCTTCTGACAATACTGTACTACGTTCTGGATTATCCTATGTTCGAGAGAATAAAAGCGGAAGCTAAATGCTCTGCCCACATGGCTGTTGGCATGATCCAAAACATCAGCAAACACAGGGAAAGCAGGAGGATAACGGCGGTAGATATCAGACTCATAACCCATGCCGCGCTCATGAATTTTTATTCTGGATTACAAAGCATTCATTTAGGTGATGGTAAATATCCTCTAGGGCACACTCCTTTGTTATTTCTTGCTTGCGTGAAAGGACTACCAGAAGGCAAAGCAAAGATTGCTTGGGGATCATTTTGTTTCAGTCATAGTCCCACAGTACCATCTCCAAACACATTATATTTTGAGAACGCTCATCAGAACATGCTTGATTTCATGAATTTAAAGTGTTCGCTAAATATCCCATATAATCCATCTGCAATACATCCAGATTTGACAATAGAAGAAGGAGAATACAAGATAATACTGCAAGCTGGTTTTCATACTCGTGCTGCGTATAAATACTCGGATGGAGTAGTGGTATCTCAGGGCAATGCAAGAAGGTTGTTTGGATTTTATATGCTGCCATTCGCTCCGCTGGGGAAACCATATGCTGCGCGCGGGGACTTGGCCTTTATGTTTTCCAGCTCCAGCACCATCATTTTCACCCCCAATCCTGGACTATTCAGCGATACTCCGCCGTAATAATTTGCCGCCGACCAGGAAAATAAAACTTGTTTTTTTCGCCATTATCATTAACATCGCAGTCAGTTGTCGTGCCGTATCGGAGTCTGGTTATGTCTAAGTTTTTCGGTTGCATTTTTTTCTGCGTTGGCGTGGCGCTTCTGGGCGATCTGGGCGTATGTGCTGGTTCGCCCGTTGCCGACGCCGATGTTTCGGAAGAATTGACGCCAATTCCTGGATGGGACAGGTATTCGGGCGATTCTGCCAGATCTTTTGGCGGTTGGTTCCGCTGGTGGACTTACCTCAGCATGAAAGAGCCCGAAACCATTGATTGGATGTGCGGTCTGAAGCTGAAGATTTTCCCGGGCAACGAGATTTTCCGCGCTCTTTTCGTCAGGGGCGTCTATGATCCGAATTTGATTGTCGTCGTCAACGCGTTGCTGAGAAAAGGAGGCGTTTTCATCGACGTCGGAGCCAACATGGGCTACTTTTCCCTGCTGGCCAGTAGAGTGGTCGGAAAAGAAGGAAAAATCTTCGCGCTGGAGCCAAGTTCGCGCGATTTCGGTAGGTTGCAGGATAATATAAAAATAAATAACCTGCAGAAGGTGATTCTTCCTCTGCGGCTGGCGATCTCCGGCAAAGTTGGGCCGGTAAAGTTGTCTGTGGCCTGTGAGGAGAGGAGCGCTTTGAACACCGTGGCCAACGAATTCAGCTTCAAAGGAGTGGAGAAAATAGATGTGGAGGAGGTGGATTCCACAACCATCGATAGATTTGTGCAAAAGAAACGCGTTAGCAGAGTGGACGTGCTGAAGTTGGATATAGAGGGCAGCGAAGTTGGAGCGTTGCGTGGAGCCCTGAGTACTATCGAAAGGTATCGTCCTGCCATCATGTTGGGAATAAACGCCGAGGCTCTGAAGTCTTGCGGATCAAGTGTTGGAGAGCTGCAAAAAATCCTGAAAAACCTGAGGTATAAGATTTATAAAATTGTGGAAGATCCTACTTTTGCTCTGAAGGAAGTTGAAGACGTGGAAAAAGCTCGCTCGAAGGTCGTTTTTTGTCTTCACGAAAGCATGGTGCCACCTAGCCTACTGCAGCCGAAAGAACGGTCCATTATGGATCAAATTTCTTGCTTCTTTTCGAGATAGTGGTTGAAAGGCTCTGGTAGACTGGAAAAAAATGGGCTCAAACTCCTACGCTTTTCTGAAGAAATTAAAAAATCACAAAAAGTTTGAGACCTTCGAAACAGTCGTGGCGAAGGTCATGGCTTTTTTGATGCGATTTTCTTTTTATACGACCAGATGGACGGTTATCGGCGAAGAAATCCCGGAATCCTATCATAAAAAAGGGGTTCCATTCATCGTGTGTCTATGGCACGACCGACTGATGCTGGCTCCCTGTGTCTGGAAGTGGAAAAAGCCGCTACACGTTCTGGCTTCACACCATTCTGATGGTCGTTTGATTGCGAAAATAGTCAAAAATTTTTCCATGCCGCCGGTTTATGGGTCCACGGGGAAAGGATTTTGGGCGGTAAAAAAGATCATCCAATTGATAAAAGCCAAAGAATATGTCGCCATCATTCCGGACGGCCCGAGAGGACCAAGACATAAACTGGCTCCCGGGGCCGTAACCATTTCCAAATTTACGAAAGTAGATATTTTACCGTTTAGTTTCTGCGTAAAAAGGTATTTTCGATTTGATTCTTGGGATAAATTCCTCTGGGCTTGGCCGTTTAATCGCGGAGTCATGGTTTGGGGAGCGCCGATAGTTTCGGCAAAACTGAAAAACATGTCGGAGAAAGAGGCGATGGAATATGTGGAATCGGAAATTAATGCCGCCTCGCGCAAAGCTTTGGAGGTTTTGTCAAATGTATAAACTTTACAGAGCATTGTCCATCGCGCTGGCTCCATTTTTAAAAATATATTTTTATGTTAGGTGCTTATATGGAAAAGACCGAATCGAGAGCGTAAAAAATCACTTCGGAGTAGCCACGGCCAAAAGACGCAGCGGAAAGTTGGTTTGGGTTCATGCGGCCAGCGTCGGGGAATCTCTCGCCGCTCTGACTTTCATCAGACATCTGAAGGAACAATTTAAGGACGTAAACGTTTTGTTGACAACCGTCACCGTGACGTCCGCCGATATTCTAGCCTCCAAGATTACCTCCATCGACAATTGCTGCCATCAATTTTCAGCGGCGGACAATCCATTTTGGGTCAAGAAGTTTCTGGACTATTGGAAAGTCGACACGGCTGTTTTTCTAGAATCCGAAATATGGCCCAATACAATCCAAATGCTCCACGATCGCCGGATCCCTACTTTCCTTCTGAGCTCCAGATTATCTCCCAGATCTTTCCGGCGTTGGAAATCGTTGAAGAATTTCTTCACCTCCATATTGAAAAAATTTGACTGCATTCTGGCTCAGTCGGAGGTGGATATGGAAAGATACGCGTTCTTTTCGCCGCGCAACACCAAGCGCATAGACAATCTAAAATATGCCAATGCCGTACTCCCCAGCAACGAGACTCTGCTGAATAGATTCAAAAAACTGCGCTCCAACAGGAAAGTGCTCGTCGCCGCCAGCACTCACGAAAAAGAAGAAGATATAATAATCGAAGCCCATAAAAAGCTAAAAAGCCGTTTTGATCTGATTACCATCATCATACCGCGGCACACGGTCAGAGTTAAAAGCGTCTGCGCACTTTTGAAAAAACATCATCTGAGCTTCTCGCTACGATCCGAAATCGTAGATGATTCTCCAACGGATAGCGAGGTTTTCTGCGTTGACACATTCGGGGAAGTGGGAACGTTTTTCAGGCTGGCGGACCTGTGCTTCGTCGGCGGTTCGCTGGTGCCGGTGGGAGGGCACAACATCTACGAGCCGGTGGCGCTTGGAAAACCAGTTATGCACGGACCGTTCATGGATAATGCTTTGGAAGTGCGAGATTTCCTCCGCGAAAAAAATGTGGCCTTTGAAGTGAAAGACGCGGACGAAATCGTGGAAGTTTGCGCAGATTTCTTCTCCCATGAAAAAAAATTGCGCGCAGTTTCTAAACTGGCGACTTCAGCGTGCAGAAATGAGTCTCTGAAGCAGATCGATGAAATAATGCAGCTGGAGAGATTTTTGAAATGACGCACCAGAATATTGCCGTCAGGCAGTTGAACATAAATCATCATCAGACTTATTTTATTCTCGGCAACGAGGCGTTGGAAAAGCTTGAAAAGCGCAGAGTCATCATAAATGTCAGTCTACGCTTTCCGGAAAAGAATCTGGCCTGTCACAGCGATAATCTTGCGGATACAGTCTGCTGCTCGGAGCTCGTGGAGCTTATGGAGCAGAAGTTAAAAGGCCGCAAGTTCAATCTGGTTGAAAGAGTCGCTCAATTTTTATACGAGGAAATTTCTATCTTTTTAAAAAATGATGACATTTTAAAGCGCGTTGAGGTCATAAAACCTGCTCCTCCTGTGAAAAACGTGGAGAGCGTGTCCTTTTGCTGCTCAGATTGGTAAAGCATGGTATATTTGGCCCTCGGAAGCAATCTGGGAGACAGATGGGAGAATATCGAAACGGCGATCTCTCGAATATCTCCGTTCTTTGGGGTAAAAATTTCCTCGCTGGTGCTGGAAACTGCGGCTATTCTTCCTTTCGGAGCCCCTTCCCACTGGAATTTGCCCTATCTGAACATGATGGTCGCCGGAAATACGTCCCAGAATCCGGCAGAGCTGCTTTCGTCGCTGAAAAAGGTCGAAATGGAAATGGGAAGATCGCCGGAAGATCCATTTTGGTCTCCAAGAATCATCGATATTGACATAGTCGCCTACCATGACCTGGTCGTCCAGGATCCAGAATTATCCATTCCCCACAAAGAAATTGAAAATCGAGATTTCTGGCAATACCTTCTGATGAATTTGGGTTACAAAATTCCTCCGGGCATTCGTTTGGATATGGAAAAATTCTCGGCGTTGAATTACTTCGTGTTGAATCCAAAATTTGTCGGCATCGTTAACGTCACTCCGGATTCCTTTTCCGACGGAGGTAAATTTTTCAATCCAAAGAATGCTCTTGCCCGCCTAGAATCTCTTCGCCAAAGCGGCGCGCGTCTGATAGATTTGGGCGCCCAATCCACCAGACCCAACTACGTTGAAATTTCTCCAGAAGAGGAAATTGCACGCCTATCGCCGGTGCTGGAACACTGTGGACAAATGAACTGCCTCAGTTTGGACTCATATTTCGACGAAGTCATAGAATATGCCCTAAAAAAATGCCCTTTAAAATGGATAAACGACCAGAATTCCAGGCTAAGCTGCGAAACCATAAAATTGATAGCCAATCGCGGAATTAAGCTGGTGGTCATGCTCCATGGAACGGACGTCTCCTGGTTTGGAAGGCGGTTAGAGTGTTTGGAGAATTTAGGAATGATCCGAGAAAATATTATCCTAGATCCCGGCATAGGTTTCCAAAAGACCAAATTACAGAGTTTGGAAATTACGAAAAATCTAAAGAGGATAAAAGAATTCGGCTGCGAGATTCTGTACGCTCATTCGAGAAAGTCCTTCATTTCTCTCTTTTCCAACGCCGTCGCAGCGGGTCGTGATGCGGAAACGCTGGCCATTTCCGAGTTTGTTCGCCACAGCGTCGACTATCTGCGCGTACACAACGTAGAAGACCACATGAGGTTCTTCGTGGCAAAGCATCAGCTGGAAAACGGTGTCTTCGCCTGAAGTTGCCATGCTTATGGGGCGATCCCAATTTTATATGGAAAAATTAATTGCGTGGTAACTTTTTTTTGAGATATTGGGCATTGTGAAAATTTTGTCGAGGCCCAATGAATGAAAAATCAAGCGCCAAGCGGTCGCGGTTTTATTTTCATCCCTAACTCCGCCAGGAGTTATAGTGCCTAGCAAGAGGAGTTATTATTTTTCCACGTTTTTTCAGGTAGTTCTTGCAATTATAGAGAGATTTTGCTACATTTTATGGGCAGTATAATTAGTAGGCATATTGGGGGGATTATGAGCTTACCGGATTGGGTTC
>JAITRM010000029.1 GCA_031288395.1 Holosporaceae bacterium
CGTCTTAACGACGCCTTTTCCGTATCGCTCAATACCGGACACTTTCGCAATCCCGCACCATACGGCCGTTTGGTGGATTCACTTGGATGACCTCCACCGGAGGACCTCCCTCCATCTCCTTCTCGCCTTTCCTTGGCACACCACAAAAATATTTGCTTGTGGTTGAGAGGGAAAAGCTATATCATTTCCTGGTGTTTCCGTGGGAATAGCTGCGATGTTTTCTGCGCTACGAGGACTGATTTCGTCGGATATGGGCATAGATTTGGGCACAGCCAATACGTTGGTCTATGTGAAAGACAAGGGCATTGTGCTGAACGAACCATCCGTTGTCGCTCTGGCCGACAACGGCGGGAAGAAGTGCATTCTCGCAGTCGGAGAGGAAGCGAAGTTGATGGTCGGCAGGACTCCTGGAAATATTACCGCCGTTAGACCACTGAAAGACGGAGTTATCGCCGATTTCGACGTGGCAGAGGAAATGATTAAGTACTTCATTCGTAAAGTACACAACAGAAAGAGCTTCGTCAGCCCGCAAATAATGATATGCATCCCGCGAGGGGCAACCGCCGTAGAAAGGCGCGCCATCCAGGAGTCGGCTGAATGCGCTGGCGCCAGGAGAGTATTCCTTATCGAAGAACCGATGGCTGCAGCCATAGGCGCTGGATTGCCGGTGACTGAGCCGACTGGATCAATGGTGGTAGATATTGGCGGAGGAACCACGGAGGTAGCGGTTTTGTCGCTGGGCGGCATAGTGTACGGCAATTCCGTCAGAGTTGGCGGAGATAAAATGGACGACGCCATAATCAGTTACATACGGAAATGCCATAATCTGCTCATAGGGGATACCACCGCAGAAAAAATAAAGAAAGAAGTAGGGGCGGCCATACTGCCGGAAAAAGGATCAGGACGCTCCATGCCCATTAAGGGACGCGACCTTGTCAATGGCGTGCCTAAGGAAATAAAAATTACTGAAATTCAGGTGGTCGAAAGTTTGGCCGAGCCAGTTGCGGCGGTTGTGGAAGCAATCAAATTCGCTCTGGAAAATACTCCTCCTGAATTGTCGGCCGATATAGTAGATAAGGGAATCGTCATGACGGGAGGGGGATCTTTACTCTCCAGACTGGACGAGTTAATTAGGGCAAAGACAGGCTTGCCGGTTTCTGTGGCGGAAGATCCTCTGTCCTGCGTGGCCATTGGCACCGGAAAAGCGTTGGAAGAACTGCACGTGATGAAAACGGTGCTGCTGCACGCCTCTTAGTGCGCAATGCGAAACAATAAGTTAAAAATAAAAGAAAAAAAAAATAGGCAGTTCAGTCTCTTCAAGCGCTCCCAAAAAAGAAAAATCTTTGGCAACGCCATGGTTTGCATCGCGACGTTGTTTTTTCTGCACAATGAAGTAGCGCAGAAACAGATAAACCGGCTGAAAGCCAGGATTACATCCTTGCATGTTGCAACTTATGCAATGGTCGAGCAAGTCAGAGAAACTTTTTCGAACCTCCATTACTTCCTGTTCAAAAATGTAGATGGAATTTTGTTCGATCTTCGCTCTGAAAATTTGAAACTGTGTTTGGCAATAAAAAGGCTGAAAAATCTTAGATCTGAAAATGAAAATCTGCGCAGAATTTTTGCGCTGAAACAAATCGAAGAGCCACCCATAACCGTAGCAAAAGTCGTTACGATTTTCTCCAATGACTTTGCCAGATCGGCTATACTAGATTCCGGCACATCCCAAAATGTGGCGCCTGACGATATCGTAATGGATGACAAGGGATTGATTGGGCGTATAGTCGAGGCGTCCGATAACTGGAGTCGCGCACTGCTAATCACCGACGTCAATTCTATCATTCCGGTAAAAATCAACGGCGTTAACGCCATGCTTAGCGGCGGCAACTCAAATAAGTTACAGATTACCATAGTCCAGGAGGACGTCACGTTCCAGGACGGCGACATGGTGGAAACTTCCGGTTATGGAAATGTGTTTGTGGAAAAAATTCCAGTTGGAAAAGTAAAAATGGAGGGAGGGAAGGCGTTCGTGACTCCATTTGTAGATTTCAATTCTCTAAAATACGTCGCCGTGATCAAAAATAGTACGTCGCCATTCGAGGGGCAATGAAAATAAAGAATTTCGATAAGCGCGTGCTAAAACAGCTGGAAACTCACGTATTCACATTCCTCTCCTTCGCCATGCTGTCCTTTTTGTCCTGTGACTTGGCAATCTGCGCGCTTTATTGTTCGATTTTTATTTCGGAAATTCGATCTGAAAAATATATCAATTTTGCTACAGTTTTTTTCATATCAGTATTTTTTGACGCATATACTTCCAGGTTTATGGGCGTGTCCGCTATTCCGTTGACGATTTTTTTTGTCGCCTCCAAGCGATTGAGGTCCATTTTACCAAATGCGCAACTAATCGTTCGGATATATTGTTTTTTTATGCTATTGTGCGTCTGCGAATTCTTTCATTCGCTGCTTATTTTAGCGTTAACTATGAATCTAAACCTGACAGAGCGCCTATCCAAAATATCCCTAGCAACTCTGATCTTAAGCATTTTCTATATTGGAGAAATTGTTTTTTTGAAAGTAAAAAACTGGTATGCTCGCTAGCGAAAAATCCAAAAAAGACCGCAAGACTAGAGCAAAAATCGTCACACTTTTGATGGTTATACTGAGCTTGATGTTGTTGGCTAAACTTTACGTGCTACAAATTCGCTCTTCCGAAAAGTACTCTCTGATGTCAGACAAGAACCGGATACGGCTGTCTCCGGTTTTGCCGAAGCGCGGGCGCATCATTACCTCTGACGGAAAAATCGTAGCCGGCAGCGTACATAGATATAAGTTAGTCATGGACTATTGCAGCGATAAAACTTTTGGAGAAGACTTAAATCTTCTCGACATGTGCCTAAAGCTTTCAGATCCAGAAAAACAGCGCATTATTGAGGCTAGAAGTAGGGCACGGCCGCATATGTCCTTTGTGATTAAGGAAGGGCTATCTTGGGAAGAGTACGCCAGCGTCTCCATGAATCTGTTTAAGTTTAATAATCTGTCTCTGGAAACCGTTTACGTCAGGAATTATACCATGCCCTTGGAATTTAGTCATGTGATTGGCTATACCGGCAAGAGCGATGACGCCATTCAAATATTAACGGGCAAGAACGGAGTCGAAGCCTTCCTAAACGACCAATTAATTGGAACAATCGGCAGTCTTCAAACGGAGGTAAACGCACTGGCCAAAAAGATGAGAATTACCGATTTTGTGGAGCCGGAAAACGGGGCAGACATGGTGCTAACGCTGGACTCGGAAATCCAGAAATACGTTTATGATCTAATCTCCGAAGAGAAAGCCGGAGCCTGCGTCGTATTGGACATTTTGAATGGAGAAATCGTTGCCATGGCGTCGGTACCAGGGTTTGACGCCAACTTGGTTTCCAACAAAATGACGCCACGCCAATGGAAAAGCATAGTCGCCGATCAACTTTTTCCACTGATAAATCGCGCTGCCGTATGCGTTTATCCGCCTGGATCAGTTTTTAAAATAGTGGTTGCCTTCGCTGCTCTTAGCGAAGGAGTAATCGCTCCCGGAGACCGTATTTCCTGCTTCGGTGGAGTGAAACAGGACGATCGCGTGTTTCATTGCTGGAATAGAAATGGACACGGCAGCCTGGATGTGTGCGGCGCGCTTAGCTGGTCCTGCGATTGTTTCTTTTTTGAAGTTGCAAGGCGATTGGGCATTGAAAAAATCGTCAAATATGCGAAAAAATTTGGATTCGGCTCTAAAATCGGAATCGAATTGCCAAACGAAGGTGCCGGGCTCCTGCCCACCAAAAGCTGGAAATTCCTGAGATACGGAACCATCTGGAAACCGTACGAAACCATGATAGTTGGCATAGGACAGGGCGCTCTTCTGTCAACTCTACTCCAAACGGCTGTTATGATAGGAAAAATTTACACCAGCGACTACAACTTCACTCCAACCATGATCAAGGGCAAAAAGAAGGAATGGGCCGCCGCTCCCATTGATCCGAAGCCGCTGGAAACCATAAAAAAAGCTCTGCGTCAGGTTTGCCTCTGCGGAACGGCTTCCAGATCCTGCAACGCCGATTATGGAATTTCAGGGAAAACCGGATCCTCACAGGTCAGAAAAATAAAAACCGAAGAGGCCGGCGTTAGCCAAAAAAAATTTGATTGGAAATTTCGCGATCACGCTTTTTTCGTAGGGTGCGCCCCCCATAATGCTCCCAGGTATGTCGTGGCTGTTTTGATCGAACATGGCGGAGGAGGAGGCGCGGTGGCCGCTCCCATCGCCCGCAAAGTATTCGATAAACTTATGGAAAGCCAAAGATGAGAATTGGTGTTCCAAAATCTCGCTTTTTTTTTCCAGATGAATTCAAGATACTGTTTTTCATCGTATTTTGCCTGCTAGCCGTAAGCTTTCTGGGACAATACAGCGCATTTAACGGAGAATTCAACGGATTCGTGCAGAAACATCTTATACGGATCGCAGCAGGCCTGATTATAATGCTGCTGGCCTACCTGGTGGCTTTCAGCGTTTGGAGCAATTTTGCCTACGTATTCTACGCTTTTGCTTTGCTATCCCTAATTGTCGTGAGCATATTGGGGAGCATAAAATCAGGTGCGCAGCGTTGGATTGACTTTCACCTCTTCACCTTTCAACCATCGGAATTAATGAAACTGGCGCTGATACTGGCGCTGGCAAAATATTATTCTCTCCTTTCATCTTTTGAAACAAGGGAGCCTAAAAATCATATTTTTCCGTTCATTTTAACATTATTGCCGTCGGTATTAGTCCTAAAACAGCCGGACTTGGGCACGGCAGGCATACTGTTTTGCGTTGGGGTTTGCATGATATTCCTATCCGGCTTTCCGCTGAAAATATTCGGAGCATTGATCGTCGGCGGACTGTCGCTTTGCCCTTTTGGTTGGTTTTTTCTGTACGATTACCAGAAAAAGCGCATACTGAGCTTTCTGAATCCTGACTACGACCCACTGGGAGCCGGCTATCACGTTCTACAGTCCAAAATTGCCATAGGATCAGGGCATATATTCGGAAGAGGATTCCTAAAGGGCACCCAGAGTAAGTTGAATTTTCTGCCGGAAAAAAATACAGATTTTATCTTCACCACCATAGCGGAAGAGATTGGCTTTATAGGGGCATTTTTTATCATTCTCCTGTTTTGCGCGCTTACAATTTATTTCTTTTGGGTTGCCTCTGAGGCCAGAAGGCCATTTCCATGGCTACTGTGCCATGGGTTGGGCGTCCTGTTGTTTCTCCATGTTTTTGTAAACATTGCCATGGTGATGGGAATCATTCCAACCGTTGGGATTCCGCTGCCATTTTTATCCTATGGCGGCAGCTCGTTGATTACGTTCATGATCAGCTGCGGGCTAGTTATGTCCGCTCTATCTCACAGAAAAATAGCCCATAAGCGCGTAAAAAATTAGCTGCTCCGCAGAAGGCGGAACATATATCTTGCAAATAGTAGTAAAATGCTCTAATAATTCTACCATGTTCAGAAAGGGGATGGTGTTGTGCTTGCTGTTATGAAAGCATGTGGGAAGCGGTATAAAGTCAGCGAAGGGGATTTCATCTCCGTCGAGAAGCTTGCTTGTGAGGTCGGAGCAACAATCGAGTTTCCTGATGTTTTAATGATCGAGGATAGCGGTGAAGTAAAACTCGGCACGCCATTTGTTGCTGGCGCAGCTGTGACGGCTAGCGTTGTGGTTCAAAAGAGACGCAAAACTGTTTTGATTTTCAAAAAAAGTCGCCGCAAAAACTATCGCAGAAAAAATGGGCACCGTCAGCCTGTTACCATTCTAAAAGTCGAAAATATTAGGCATTAGGAGAACGAAATGGCCACTAAAAAAGCTGGAGGCAGTTCCAGAAACGGTCGCGATTCCGAAAGCAAACGGCTAGGCGTGAAGCGTTTCGGCGGGCAGTTTGTGTTAGCGGGCAGCATTATTGTTAGACAGCGCGGAACGAGAATTCATCCGGGCTGTAATGTTGGTTTAGGGCGCGATCATACGCTGTTTGCTACGGCAACCGGCGCCGTCAAATTTCTAAAGAACTCCTGTGGTAGAAGCGTAGTATCCGTCATTGCGGGCAAGTGACTGCACTTGCAATCCAGAACGTGTCTGTTGTAGAATCGCGCCCGTAAAATAGAGCGGGGGTTTAAAATGGACAGGTTATCGCTATTCAGCAGTCCGTTGTTCCTTGGTTTCGATCATTTTGAGAGGTTGGTGGACTCGCTTTCAAAAGCTCAGGAGGATTCTTACCCTCCCTATAATATTGAGCAAATAGGTGAATGCGGCTTTCGCATCACTCTGGCGTTGGCTGGTTTTAGGAAGGAAAACATCCAAATATCGCAGGAAAACAATCAGCTGACCATTAAGGGAAAGCAGGAAACCGATCCAAATGCCGTGTACGTTTACAGAGGCATAGCAAGCCGCCAATTTGCGAAAACCTTCGTGCTCGCGGACGGCGTGGAGGTTAAAAGCGCAGACTTTGACAACGGTCTACTGCATTTGAATCTTCTGCGCAAGAGAAACGAGGGGAACGTTCGCACCATAGAAATAGCTTCATCTCCATCGTTATCAGGAACTCAGCGCATAGAGAACTGCTGTGCGACCACGAAGACAAAAGAACTGTGAACGCAGGTGTGAAGAAATTTTTTTGTCTTTTGCTTTTTTTAGCGTCATGTTCCCACAAGGGTTCGGATCATGAGGCCGGAGTTGCAGACGCTGGTGCGTTTTTGGATTACGCGGCGTCGTATCGCGTGAATGATCTCTCTCTTGCCGAATTCGAGAGAGTAAGCCGAATGGACGGGAACTCGTCCGGCATCAATCCCCACGCCAAAGCGTTAAAAAGCATAGAGGAGAACGCTTCCCGAATTGTAGCGGCAAAAATTGGAGCAAAACCAGAGGAAATTTTGTTCACAAGTTCGGCGACTATTTCCAATAACATAGTCATTTTGGGAGTCGCCTATAAAAATCCCGGCTGTCACTTTATCACCTCTAAAATAGAGCACAAAAGTGTGCTAAATGTCTTCAAGCACTTGGAAAACAAGGGGTATTCCGTAACATACCTAGATGTTGATCGCTATGGCAACATAGGTTCGGATCAATTGCAGAAAAGTATTCGACCTGATACCAAGCTGATTTCCATCCAAACTCTAAACAGCGAGATAGGAGCCATCCAGGACATAAACGCCATTGGACAAATGGCCAAAGACAACGGCGTTCTTTTTCATTCGGACGGCGCTCAAGCTTTTTGCAAGTACGACATGGACGTGAATGAAGCGAATTTAGACTTCCTCACCATATCTGGCCATAAAATAGGAGCGCCCAAGGGAGTAGCGGCTCTGTACATTCGTGATCGCAGCAAAATACAGCCGATACTCTTTGGATCCGGAGACGAATTATTTCCAGGGACCAAATCCACGGCCCTAATAGCTGCGTTTGCCGCTGCCGTCGATAATTTCCATTTTAGTAAAGCTAAAATTGACAGAAATTTCCATCTATTGGTTTCCAGGCTTTTGAGCATAGACGACGTTTACATTAACTCTTTGCGCCCATCTCACATAGTTTCGGTTTCCATTGGTGGAGTTCTACTCAAAGATATTCTTGAACGCATAGGCGAGTATTCGTTTTCCGCCGGTTGTTCTTGCATTGGTCAAGGGAAATCCGATGTGATTTTAGCCATCGATCCCGAAAAGAAGCTACCTTCCTGCACCTTGAGAATCAGTTTTTCCGACGCTGTGGATCCGATTGATTTAGTTAATTTTGCTGAAAAGCTAAAGACAACTGTGGAGCGTCTGCGCCGAGAGAAAGAGATCGCTCCCGGCTGCCCAGTGGACAAGCAGAAGCAGGATCTTCTGAAGCAACGGCTGCAGGAGATTCAGAAATTGCTGGAGCATCAGAAACATAAAAAATGATCTACGAAGACGTTATTCGCTATTTGGAAAGCCAAGAAAAATCCAGAGGCAGAAGAGGAGTCATGACCTACGAGGACATGCTTTCCTCACTTACCAACCGCGACAAATTAGAATACATGAACTACATCAAAGGAGCTTATGCAGCCATGGAGCTGGATATTGACCCTTCGAAGGTTATACTCGTAGCTGGAACAAACGGAAAGGGCAGCGTCTGTGCGACACTGCAAACGCTGCTGACGGCGGCCGGCAAAAACATCGGTTTTTTTTCGTCTCCGCATCTTTTAAGGGTAAACGAGCGAATTAAATTCAATTGCGAAGATATTTCCGACGACGATTTCTGCCGCGTTTTTTCAGCGGTGCAGGAAAAAATGTCTGTGTTTTGCAGAAAAACAGCCGCAGAAGATGTGCCGCTGAGCTTTTTTGAATATCTCACGGCCATGGCCGCCTATTATTTTTTTGGCATACACGGCGCAAAAATAGATTACGCTCTTCTGGAAGTCGGCCTTGGAGGCGCCTTGGACTCCACAAATGCCATTCCTCATTCCACCGCCGTTATCGCAAAACTTGGCCTAGATCATGAATCTGTTTTGGGGAACAGTATGCCTGAGATAGCCATCAACAAGTTTGGAATTATCCCGCCAAATGGCAACGTATTCCACATGAAATTTGACGACGCGGAAGTCAACCAACTGTTTGAACACCGCGTCCGGGAACTGCAGTGCCACGCCACGGAAGCCTATGAATGCAGCATGCTGGTGGATAAATCGGAAAAGTACCCGGCATTTGGCATACAAACTCCATTTGGTGATTTTCCAATAAATTTACAGGGAATGCGGGCCGTCGAGGACACGGCGCTAGCTATTACCGTGTTCGATAGTCTCGTCCCCAACGCCCATCAATTTCTGCCGGCCCTGAAGAAAGTGCGCTGGCCCGGACGCATGGAAAAATTCCGCTATAAAAATCGAGATATTTTCCTGTCGGGGGACCACAATCCTCAGGGTATCGAAAGTTTGCTGGAGATCTTGAGTCATTATAAATTTGCAAGCGTACATTTTGTGGTGGGCATTTGCAGCAGCAAAAATCACGAAGAAATGCTGCAAAAATTGACGACGCTGGAGAATTCCCATTTGTATCTCACGGAATCTACTTTTAAAACTCTCCCTTTAGCCAGTTACGGAGAAAAATTTCTAAAGCTCGCGCGATTTGCCTCTTCTGACCCGTCAGAAGCTCTCAACGCAGCCGTTCTTAATGCCACAGGCGATGATCTGTTGGTGGTAACCGGATCTTTATACCTGATCTCCAGCATTCTTCGGCAAATTTTGCCTAAAAAATAACCTGGTTTCCCCTATCACGACGTTTCTAAGTAGCATGACGCCCATCAGATTTGGTACGGCCATCAGACCTACCACTATATCGGCCAAAGTAAAAATGGCGTCTATATTGAAAAATGGGCCAATGGCCACGAGAAACACAAAGAATATTTTATAGGGCATAACTGCGCGCGATCCGGCTAAATATTGGATGCATTTTTCGCCGTAATAGTTCCATCCAATGATGGTCGTAAATGCGAAAAACAAAATCCCAAAATTTACTATGTGCGCTCCCGGCTCCGCCGCTCCTAATCCAGCTCCAAATGCATATGAAGTCAGAAGAGTTCCCTCCGGCGCGCATTGTGGATTGAAAATATTAGTTTCGCCACAGGTAACCATCAGGACCATTCCGGTCATTGTGCAGATTATTAGGGAAAAGACCGCCCCCATCATCGATACGAGTCCCTGTTCGACGGGAGATTTTGTTTTGGCCGCAGCAGCGGCGATTGCCGCGCTGCCCAACCCGGACTCGTGAGAAAATATCCCTCGGCTAGCTCCCATCTGAACGGCGCTCATAACCGCAAAGCCGACTCCTCCTCCCAGAACCGACTCCGATGAGAACGCGCTCGCAAGTATCAAGCGCAATGCGTTTGGGATGTTCTGGGCGTTTAGCAGCAAAACCACAACGGCTGCGCCCATATAAAAAATGCTCATGAAAGGAACTATTTTTTCCGACACGGTTGCGATTCTCTTGATGCCGCCTATAACGATCACCGCCACCAATATTCCCACCACCAAAGCGGTGCAATGGATGGGAACGCCAAAAGATCGAGCGGCAGCAGCGATGGAATTGGTTTGAGCCAACGTTCCAATGCCGAAACACGCCACCCAAACCCCAAAAAGCGCAAATAACTTCGCTAAAAATTTGCTCTTCATGGTTGCCTCGATGTAGTACATCGGTCCTCCGGAAATTTGTCCGTTTCCGTCGATGCGACGATACTTTATGGCAAGAAATCCTTCCGCATATTTTATGGCTATGGAGAAAAAAGACGTCACCCACATCCAAAAGATAGCTCCAGGGCCACCGGCTGCCACTGCCATGGCGATTCCGACGATGTTTCCGGTTCCCAAAGTGGCTGACAGAGCGGTGCACAGCGACGCAAAGCTGGAAATATCCCCGATGGATTCACCGGATGCGCGCCCGTCTCTGTCAAAAATGTACCCGATGGCCAATTTTAGACGAGTAATCTGCAGGAATTTCAATTGAAAAGAAAAATACAGCCCGACGCCGAGCAGCGCGGCCACCAACGGCGCCCCCCAAACCACTTGATTTACAGCCATAAGCGCCGAATTCATACGCGCGCCTCCTCCGAGCAGGCCGCACTATAACCACCGGCTGCCCCAAAAGCAATCGCCCATTCGATATGTCGGAAATTTGCGGATTTTTCACGCACAAAAATCCAACCTCTCAGCGTGGTGCGGTATATTTTTCTTTTCGCGAATTGGTTTCCCCAGTTTTTTGGTTGTAAGCCTTCAGTCATTTGAATAAAATCCTAAAGTTGCCGAGGAGAAGCAGTTGAAAATAGTCATATGCTCCGGTGGAACGGGCGGCCATATGTTTCCGGCCTGCGCACTGTTCGCGGCTGCCAGGAAGGAAGGGCACGGCGTAAGTATGGTAACTGACAGCCGCGGAGAGATTTTCTGCGCGGATATTTCTCCCAAAATCGTGTTGAATACCGTTCGCTTCTCCCATAAAAAAATATTCAGCATTATGCTGGATTTTGCCTCAACGTTTTTGAAATTTTTCCGACTGTGGCGTAGGGGAAGCCCCGATGTAATTGTTGGTTTTGGCGGCATACTCACCGTTATCCCTCCGTTGGTGGGAAAGATTTTTGGCAGCAAAGTGGTAATTTACGAACAGAACTCCGTTGTTGGCAAAGCGAACAAATTTTTGGAAAAATTTGCGGATTTGAAGTTGTCCACCTTCGAATTGGGGAACGAATGGATGAAAATTGCCGCTCCGGTACGGACGGAATTTTGCAAATGGGTTTTGCCCTACAGATGCGATGGAAAAATAAACATTCTTGTTTTGGGAGGAAGCCAGGGAGCGGTTTCCTTTGCCAAGATAATTCCCGAGGCTTTGTCTCTGGTCGACGTACGGAAGCGAAAAAGCATCGAAATCACGCAGCAGGTGGGGAAAAATGACCTGGAGAAACTGCGCAATTTCTACGGAAATATAGGAATAAAATCGACCTTGGAAGAATTTATACGAAATGTTGCCGAGGTCATGGCAAAGGCACAGTTGGTAATTTGCAGATCCGGAGCCTCGACGCTTTCGGAACTGGCGATGCTTGGCCGTCCGGCCATTTTAATCCCATATCCAAATTCTTCCCGGGATCATCAACTTCATAACGCCATCTATTACAAAAACAAAAAGGCCGCGTGGGTTCTGGAGGAAAAAGACGGGATAGCTCTGGAATTAGCTGAAATAATTCAGAAAGTTTTACAAAATAGGGAATTGCTAAAATCAGCCGCCTACAATATGATGAAGAGCTCCACAGACAGAGCGGCCAATGATTTTGTAAAGTTGATAGAGAAAGTGCATTTAGAAGGGTAATGGAAGAATCAGTGTGAAAAATTTTCCCGTTAATAGTGGCGTTATTCATTTTGTTGGAATCGGCGGAATCGGCATGAGCGGTATCGCGGACATTCTCATCAATCTTGGATACAAAGTTAGCGGCAGCGATTTGAAAGAAAATGCGCTAATCGCTAGGCTTTTCCGAAAGGGCGCTAAAATAGCGATTGGCCACAGCTCCAAAAACATTTGCGATGCGTCGGTTGTGGTCGTGTCCTCGGCCATAGCGCAAGATAATCCTGAGATTCTTGAGGCGCGTCGGCTGAAAATACCGGTGGTAAAAAGGGCAGAAATGCTGGCAGAGCTCATGAAAATGAAGAGCTCCATTGCCGTTGCCGGAACTCACGGAAAAACAACGACCACTTCATTGATTGGAGCGATTTTGGAGCAGGCTAATCTGGATCCCACCGTCATAAACGGCGGCGTTGTAAATGCCTACAACAGCAATGCTCGTCTGGGGGCCGGAGATTGGGTCGTTGTGGAAGCTGATGAATCCGATGGCTCTTTTACAAGGTTGGCGTCCACAATTGCAGTAATTACCAACATCAATTTTGACCATATCGATAATTTTAGGGATTTTTCGGAATTAAGATCGCTATTTAAGCAATTTGTGGAAAATATTCCCTTCTATGGAGCGGCGATTTTGTGTATCGACCATCCGGAAGTGAAGAAAATGGCCGATGAGATGGTGGATCGGCAGGTGATCACCTACGGATTGTCTCAAGAGGCGGATATTTCCTGCGAGAATGTTGTGCTTTCGGACAAGGGCGCGGAGTTCAATCCGCTATTTTCAAAGAATATTCAAAAAAAATTCTCCATTGCTAGCCCTGAGTTTGGAAAAAATTTTTTTCTTCCAATGTTTGGTATGCATAACGTGCAAAATGCGTTGGCTGCTGTAGCTGTCGGATTGGAGTTGAACATTTCTCAGGATGACATGCGCGCTGCTCTCGGGTCGTTTATGGGAGTAAAAAGGAGGTTCACTAAGGTTGCCAGTGTGCGCGGAGCGGAGATAATTGACGATTACGCTCACCATCCGGTGGAAATAGCAGCAGTCCTAAATGCAGCCAGGCATTCATGCAGCGGGAAAATATATGCCGTAATGCAGCCTCACCGCCATACTAGATTGCAAAATTTTCTCGATGATTTCGCAAAGGTACTGGAGTTAAGTGATTGCGTATTCGTTACGCCCATTTATTCGGCTGGCGAAAAAAGCAACGGCGTCGATCATTTCTCGCTTCTAAAACGTTTGAATGAAAAGGCTGTTGTTCCGGCGGATTTTGTGGAAGATTTGGCTGCCCTAAAAGACAAAATCGAGGGAAAAATTCAAAATGGAGATTTCGTTATATTTTTGGGAGCCGGGGATATAACCCAATGGGCTCATAAATTTGCGGATATGCTATCGGATAGCGGAGAGTGAAATGGCGTCCATGTTAGCCAACCTTCCATCGGTTCGTGGTCTATTGCAGGAGAAGGTTAGTCTCGGGAGAAGATGCTGGTTCGGCAGCGGTGGTCCGGCGGAGGTTCTTTTTATCCCGGAAGACATGGATGATTTGGTCGGATTTCTGCGAAACGTTCGGGATGATGCAAAAATTACGGTTCTCGGGGCCATGTCCAACGTGCTGATTCGCAGTAACGGGATTCGGGGCGTTGTGATAATACTCGGCGATTGGTTTAAAAAGATATTCATTGAAAACGATATTTTGGAAGTGGGAGCGGCGGTTCACTGTGGAGAGTTGTCTGCTGCGGCCATGGATCGCGAGCTCGGCGGTCTCGAATTTTTGGCTGGCATTCCGGGAACCGTAGGCGGAGCGATAAAGATGAATGCCGGCTGCCACGGATTGGAAATAGCTAACGCACTAATGGAATGCGAGGCTGTAACTTTAACTGGCCAGGTGAAATGGTTCAAAATCAGCGAAATGGGCTTTGGGTATCGTACCTCAAAAATTTCTGATGAACTAATCGTGACCCGCGCTTGGTTTAGGGGAATCCCCAACGCAGATTATTCCATTAGTAAAAGAGTCAAAGAATTGTCGTCCAAGCGCTCCAGCGATCAGCCGACAAATGCGAAAACCTGCGGCTCCACCTTCAAAAATCCGGAAGGGAAAAAGGCGTGGGAACTCATAGAGGCGGCGGGATGTCGAGGCATGAGATTTGGCGGAGCGGCCATTTCGGACAAACACTGTAATTTTATAGTGAACGAAAACAACGCGACCCCGGAGGATATCGAGACTCTCGGAGAAAAAGTGATAGAAAAGGTGTTGGAAAATTCCGGCGTTCGGTTGGAGTGGGAAGTAATTCGCTTGGGCGATAGGTAGTCAATGGTTGGCGCAGTGAAGAGAAAATACCAAAACATATGCGTTCTAAAAGGCGGAGATTCTCTTGAGCGAGAGGTGTCTCTCATCAGCGCCGCAAATTATATGAAAGCCCTTGACGAACTTGGATACGACTACGGTGATTTTGACTTTTCCGGAGATGTGGAGCAATTGGTTTCCCACATCAAAAAGGAAAACCCGGACTGTGTGTTAAACGCTCTCCACGGTGGTAGCGGAGAAAATGGGAATGTTCAGGCTCTTTTGAATCTGATGAAGGTTCCCTATACCCACTCCGGGGTAATGTCTTCGGCCATAGCCATGGACAAGCGTGCCTCTCGGGAATTATTCGCCAGAAACGGCATTCGCGTTCCGGCAGGATTCACGGCTTCTTGGAGTGAATTTAGAGAACATCCCAGCATGAACTATCCCTTCGTCATAAAACCAGTGAATGGAGGATCTTCCGTTCACGTTCACATCGTAAAAGACCGCGAAACACTGGGGGCCATCGATTGGCAATATGAGGACGACGAAATTTTGGTGGAGGAATATATTCCCGGACTGGAGTTGACGGTTGGAGTGCTTGACGACAAGCCGCTGGAAGTGACAAACCTGATCGTCCAGTCGGGATTTTTGGACTACGACAGCAAATATAGTCTTGGCCGCTCGCTGCATGAAATTCCAGCCAAAATTTCTCCACAAACGAGAAACGAAGTCCTGGAAACTGCACTGAAAGCTCATAAAATTACCGGATGTCGTGGAGTTTCCAGATCTGATTTTCGCTACAATGATAAAACCGAGGAGCTATATATTCTTGAGCTAAATACTCAGCCAGGAATGACGCCGTTTTCCTTCGTACCGGAGCAAGCGGAATTTGCCGGCATTCCTTTCGCTCAATTGGTTCAATGGATTATAGAAAAAGCGTGCTACGACACATAATATTTCTGTTAAAGAACGATCTTTTCCTCTTTGTGGCCTTTGGGGGCGCCATTTTCGCTGGAGTTTATTTCAACTGGGATAAAATCCTGAAAACCAAAAGCGACGTTTTTTGCATAAAGAAAATAGAATTCGATGGGAACGAACGAGTATCTGATATTCTTCTGCTGAAGACTTCCGGATTGAGATACAAGAGCAACATCCTGGCACCATCGCTGGAAACGGTAAAAAAACGCTTGGAAAATATCGCTTGGATTCGCTCTGTGGTCGTTCAAAGGAGGTTGCCGGATAAAATATACGTGATGGTTTCCGAAAGAATCCCGATTGCCATTCTTCAGCTGAGGCACAAATTATATCTGGTGGACGTTGACGGTAAGATTCTAGAAAATGACGGCATTGGGAGCTTTAGCAATCTTCCCATAGTAATTGGCGAAGGAGCGGAGAAAGAAGCGTCGCGGTTTCTAAATTGCATTGAGAAATTTCCTCGGCTACGCAAACAACTGGTTTTTGCCATTAGAATTGGGAAAAGGCGCTGGAACATGAAAATTAATAGAGGAATCACTGTGAAACTTCCAGAGAAAGGCCTTACAAACGCCATGAGAATTCTGGAGGAGATATCCGACAGTAACGGATTTTTTAACGAAGACATTTCCATCATAGATTTAAGGATGCTGGATAGGGTAATTATTACAAAAGCCCCTCGCGAAGACGGAAAGTTGACGAACGTGAATGAAAAAAAATAGCATTATTACGGCAATAGACATCGGAAGCACGAAAGTATGCTGTTTTATAGCGCATATCGGTGATCTGGATAACTTTAGAATACTGGGAATCGGCTATTGCCTATGTTTGGGAGTAAAGTCCGGCGTAATAGTGGACATGGAATCCGTTGAAAGGTCTGTGGCACAGGCCGTAGATAGCGCTGAAAAGATGGCGAATTTCAGATCTAAATCCGCCTACGTCAGCATTTCCGGTAAAAATGTCGAATCTAAAATTGTGAGCATGACTCTGAATCTCGGAGGAAAAATCATAACTGAAGATGATTTGCTTTATCTATTCAGCAACTGCGACAAAGAAGTAGATCAAGACCGCGAGGTGATTCACTCTATTCCGGTGCTATACAGCGTAGATTCCCTAAACTGTATCAAAGATCCGTTGGGAATGTTTGCAAATCAGTTGACGGCCAAGATAAATCTTGTAACTGTTACAAAGCCGCAGTTGCATAATGTGCTCCTTTGTCTGGAGAGATGCCATTTGGATGTGGTTGGGATTGTGGCAGTCGGCTATGCGGCCGGCCTATGCGTGATTGATGAAGCAGATATGCCAGAGAATCAAATAGTTATAGATTTTGGAGGTGGAAATACATCGATAGCATTTTTTTACAATGGAGTTTTTTGCGGGTCCGATACTGTTCCTCTAGGAGGAAAAAATATTACCAACGATATCGCCTACGGATTAAACATATCCATTGCCAACGCAGAAAGATTAAAAACGCTTCACGGCGCCGCATTCACGTCCATGACGGATAATCGAGATATGATTTTCGCTCCCATGATAGAAGACAGCGACATAATAAATCTTCAACAAATACCAAAAAGCGCTCTGAATCACATAATTCAGCCGCGAGTGGAAGAGATTCTTATCGCCGTCAGAAACAAAATTGACGGTTCTGCGTTTGGAGCTGATTTTTCGCGCAGCGTCACAATAACAGGGGGAGGCAGCCTGATAACCGGCCTGAGGGATTTTGCAAGCGGAATTCTAAATAAAAAGGTTAAATTTAAAAAAATGGAAGACTTTCTTGACGGTTCAGATGTGCAGATAAGCAATAATTTTTCCGTTGCATTTGGCATAATTAAATTTGCACAACTGAACGATTATAATTTTACAAAGACAAAATCTTTGGCCGAAAATAGAGAAAAAATCGACTTTTGGAAAAAAATGCTAAATTGGATTGAAAATAACTTGTAAATTGAGGGGTACTGCTGTATACTACCGACAATGACTTCTTGGGGAGGGGTTCGCATGGCGGCAACCGATGGTGGAGCTGTTGAAAAACAAAAGGGCGGCGATGCGCAGGGTGATTTTTTTAACGCTGACGCTTTTTCCGAGGCCGGCAGCTATCTGAAGCCAAAGATCACTGTTTTTGGTGTTGGTGGAGCCGGAGGCAACGCAGTCAACAATATGATTCGCTCAAGTTTGGAGGGCGTGGATTTCGTAATTGCCAATACGGACGCTCAGGCAATGCTACAATCGCTGTGTGAGAGACGTATTCAACTTGGACTAGAAATTACCAGCGGTCTTGGAGCCGGCGCTAGGCCGGATGTTGGAAAAGCCGCAGCAGAAGAAGTCATAGATGAGATAGTTCAGTATGTTAAAAATAGCCACATGGTTTTCATCACCGCCGGAATGGGCGGAGGGACTGGAACGGGAGCTGCTCCGGTTATAGCAAGGGTCGCCAAAGAGCACGGCGTGTTGACCATCGGCGTCATCACAAAGCCATTTCATTTTGAGGGAACAAATCGGATGCGCATTGCCGAAAAAGGCATCGAAGAACTGCAACAGTATGTTGATACACTGATAGTCATCCCCAATCAAAATTTGTTCCGCGTTGCCAACGAGAAGACTACGTTTGCTGATGCCTTCAAGATGGCTGACGACGTCCTGCGTTCAGGAGTGCAGGGAGTAACCGATCTCATGGTAATGCCTGGCCTTATCAATTTGGATTTCGCGGACATTAAGACTGTCATGAGCGAAATGGGCAAGGCCATGATGGGCACTGGGGACGCCGAGGGAGAAAGAAGAGCCATCGACGCCGCCGAGGCTGCAATTTCGAACCCACTGTTGGATGACGTGTCCATGAAGGGCGCTCGAGGTATTTTGATAAACATAACCGGCAGTTACGATATGACTCTGTACGAGGTTGACGAGGCGGCCAACAGGATTCGCGAAGAGGTGGATCCGGAAGCGAACATCATATTTGGTTCTACCTTTAATGAAAAAATGAGCGGTAGAATGAGGGTTTCCGTTGTTGCGACCGGCATAGACGCTGCCAGCGTAAAGCAGAAGAAGGAAGAGTATGAAGAAAGAAATGCCGCTCATATTACCCATAATAGTGAGGAGCCACCGGTGTTGGAAAAGAGTTATTCTGCCGTTGAAGGGAATAGCGCGTTTGCTCCGCCTGTCGCCGCTCCTTCGGAAAAGAGCCCTCCTGTTCTTGGAGTAGTGAGCAATAATTCTCTAGAATCAATTGAAGCAGCAAAAAGGAAAACACCGTCGCTGTTTGAACGTTTAACCGGCATGAAGAAGCCGTTTTCTTCTCCCAAAAAAGAGTATGTGATTTCCAAGTCCGAGTCTGTGCCGAGCTCGCATGAGGAGGATTTAGAAATTCCGGCGTTTCTGCGTAGAAATTCTTAGTATTTGAGTTTTTAATTGAGTATGCTAGTATCCATTCCAGTAGTGTTGGGCGCCTAGGGGTGTAGCTCAGTTGGTAGAGCGGCGGTCTCCAAAACCGCAGGTCAGAGGTTCGAGCCCCCTCGCCCCTGCCAAAGATTAAAGGGTGTATTTTATCCATGATTAGTCCTGCCGAGTTTGTCAGTCAGGTTAAGCGAGAGTTGCAGAGAGTCGTTTGGCCGACCAGCGCCGAAACGATGGGTATGACGGCGTCCGTTGTTGTCATGGTAGTTTGTGCCATGATTTATTTTTTTATATCAGACAGTGTAGTATGCCTCTGTTTACAGAGAATTTTGGGGGATTAGCCTTGAAATGGTATGTGGTTAACGTATATTCGGCTTTTGAACAAAAAGTTCTTGAAGCGATATATGATCAGGCGAAACGAAATGGTTTATCTTCCCTATTTGGGCAGATATTGATTCCAATGGAAGAGATTATAGAAGTCAAGAAAGGCGAAAAGATAAAGTCCGAGAAAAAATTTTTCCCCGGGTATATTTTAGTGGAGATGGATCTTACGAACGAGACGTGGCATTTGGTTAGGTCTATACCGAAAGTGTCAGGGTTTTTAGGCGCTCATGGGAAACCACTGCCCATTTCAAACGCGGAAGTTGAGCGAATCGTGAAAAAAGTGGAGGACAGCGTCGGTAACTCGCGCTATTCCGTGGATTACGAAATTGGAGACACGGTTACTGTATGCGACGGACCGTTCTCGTCTTTTCAAGGGGTCATAGACGACGTTGATAACGAGAAAGAACGCGTAAAAGTGGCCGTTTCAATCTTTGGAAGACCGACGAACGTTGATCTGAGCTTCTCCCAAATCGAAAAAACAGTTTGAGCTCCAGTTTCAGCTTAAATTATAGGGAAAATCCTTCCGGAAGCTCGTAATTCGCGGTGACAGATTGCACGTCGTCATTGTCTTCCAGGGTTTCGATCAGTTTCAGTAGAGTTTTTGCCGTATCGGCATCCAAGGCGATGAAGTTTTTGGGTTTCCAGGCAACTTTTGCCTCCTGGGGATCTCCGAATTTTTTGGTCAGCGCGTCCCTTAGGGAGGACAGATTTTCCTTCGAACAGCTGATCTCAAAAAACTCATCCGTAGATGATAGATCATCGGCCCCGGCTTCGATTGCAGCTTCGAACATATCCTCCTCCGAAGCGACTTTTCTGTCGTAGAGAACATATCCAACACGATCGAATTGGAAGCTTACGCTGTTGGCCTCTCCAAGACTCCCCCCAAACTTTAGAAATGCTGATCTAACTTCCGGAGCCGTGCGATTTTTGTTGTCCGTGAGCCCTTCGACTATTATGGCTACGCCGCCAGGGCCATATCCCTCGTATCTTACGCTCTGATAATCCGCTTCCGTTTCCCCTCCAAGAGCCTTCTTAATTGCGCGGTCCACGTTGTCTCGTGGCATATTTTCCGATCTCGCGCTTAGCAAAGCAGATCTTAGTCGCGTATTGCTCTCGGGATCCGTTCCGCCTTCTTTTACGGCGACGGTGATTTCCCTAGAAATTTTAGAAAAAACCTTCGCCCTTTTAGCGTCCTGAGCGCCTTTCCTGTACATGATATTTTTGAATTGAGAGTGTCCAGACATGTTTTTTTAGCTCATCTCCATCGTTGCGAGGGATTATATATGCTTGCCGGCGGAAGATCTAGCTCCGGAGGAGCTTAACAATTTTATTAAAAATATCACATTTACTTAATTTATATTTTATTTATATTTTTGTTGGAAGTTATAACGTTGTTGACAGGGGTGAGTAGATGGATTCTGTTGTCGTTACTTCAGCCTTTAGGACTCCACTTGGCGCGTTTAATGGAAAATTGAAGTCATTGACAGCCATGGAGCTAGGCGCGGAAGTCATTAAAAAAATTTCAGAAAGTCTGAGCGTAAAAATAGATAGCGTTTACATGGGGTGCGTATTGTCGGCTGGCCTTGGCCAATCGGCGGCGCGCCAAGCGGCCATAGGCGCGGGCTTGAATAAATCCGTCCACTGCATCAACGTGAACAAAATATGTGGATCTGGCATGGCGGCGATGATGTTGGCGAGAAATTCCATCCTAGCAGGAGAAGACGAGGTCGTAATTGCCGGTGGAATGGAGAGCATGACCAATGCTCCATATCTTTTGGAGAAGGCGCGGTTTGGCTATAGATTCGGAGATGGGATGTTGAAAGATCACATGCTGAACGACGGATTATTGGACGCCTACGACAAATGCGTTATGGGGAATTTTGCCGAAGATACGGCGACCGAGTATTCCTTTTCCAGAAATGATCAGGACAAATATACCATGGATTCGTTTCTAAAGGCACGCCGGGCGACGGAGAACGGTTTTGTAAGAAATGAAATCGCTGAGGTCGTCGTTAAGGATAAAAAGGGCGATATTTTGGTGGATAAAGACGAAATCCCCTTCTCGGTGGATATCGAAAAAATGAAAAATTTGAGGCCAGCTTTCCGGGAAAACGGCACCATAACAGCTGCTTCTGCCAGCTCCATATCTGATGGAGCAGCGGCTGTTTTGCTGATGAAGGAATCAAAGGCCAAACAATGGAACACGACTCCGCTGGCGCGCATCGTCGCCCAAAGTTGTTTTTCATTATCTCCACGGCAATTCGCTACGGCTCCAATTGGGGCTATCAAAAGCGTTTTGGAAAAATCCAATTGGTCTGTTGAAGATGTGGACTTATTTGAAATCAATGAAGCATTTGCCGTAGTACCAATGGCGGCCACGAAGGAATTGGCCATAGACGCCGAAAAGATCAATATTTTTGGAGGCGCCTGTGCTCTGGGACATCCACTGGGAGCCAGCGGAGCTCGTATAGTCGTGACTCTTTTGAACGCCATGAGCCAAAAAAACGTTCGTCGAGGTCTGGCTAGTCTCTGTGTAGGCGGAGGAGAGGGGGTGGCCATGACCTTTGAGAGAATATAAACGTTCCGTTGTTGTAAATTTATTAACTATTTCTGCGCAATATTCTATGGCTAGTTTTTGGGCAGAGACAACATGGAATCGGCGAATATTAGTTTTCCAAAGAATCATCGAAGCAATTACTTTAGAATAGCGGTTCTAATTCCATGCTATAACGAGTCCAGCACCGTTGCGAGCGTCATTGTTTCGTTTAAGAAACAGCTGCCGAATGCGGTAATTTACGTTTATGATAACGGCTCCGAAGACGATACCGCCGAAGTAGCGAGAAAAGCTGGAGCGGTGGTGGTGACTGAGCAAAATCGTGGAAAAGGGAACGTGATGCGCAAAATGTTCTCGGAAATTGACGCAGACATATACGTAATCGCTGATGGAGACTCAACCTACGCCCCGGAAGACGCCCCAAAAATGATTAACCTCTTGATTAATGAAAAAGTCGATATGGTGGTGGCCGTGCGGAAGGAAAAATCTGAAAAAGCCTTTCGCAGCGGCCATAAAATTGGCAATAGGTTGTTTAATTTCATGCTAAAAGTTTTATTCAATAGCACATTTCACGATGTTTTTTCCGGGTATCGCGCGTTTTCTCGACGTTTTGTAAAGACATTTCCCGTTGCGGCCAGTGGCTTCGACATAGAAGCGGAATTGTCCATACATGCCCTGACGTTGTCCATTCCATTTACGGAGATGGATTCCATCTATTTGGAAAGGCCCAAAAATTCTCACAGCAAATTGAGTACGATCAGGGATGGATTCAAAATTTTGTTCAGCATAATCGGATTGCTGAAGGAAACGCGTCCTATGTTTTTTTTCGGAACGATTTCTTTAATTTTATTTCTGCTGTCCTGCGGCGTTGCCTTTCCGGTAATTTTGACATTTCTGGAAACTGGCATGGTGCCTAGACTGCCGACTGCGGTACTTTCTTCCGGCATTATGATGATTGCATTTCTAAGTTTTGCCTGCGGGATAATATTGGACAGCGTCAGTGAGGCACGTAGAGAAATGAAAAGACTGCACTATTTGAGAATATAGTCGAATTTTTACCGAACGTTCCCAAATAATTTATCATTTGTTTATTGTCTTTTGGGTTTTCTATTGGCATTATCAACTGTGCGATGGTTTTTGTAGCATGGGGGTTAGGTAGCATGAGCGCAACTCTTGGGAAAAGATCCGGAGATTTACTAAATAAACAAGTAAATGAAGAACTGAATTCTTCCTATACGTATTTAGCGATGTCTACTATCTTTAAAGAGATGGGATTGGATGGTTGCTCGCGTTGGACGATGTTGCAGGCGAAGGAAAGCAGCTGTAACGCCATGAAAGTCTACGATTATCTGCAACTGTGTGGCGCAAAGATAAAATTACTTCCGCTCGCCGCGCCGAAGCAAGAATGGCGCGCTCCACTGCATATTTTTGAGGAATTGGTTAGACATCAACAGAGGAGAAACTCTTTAATTAACTCTCTCTACGAAGTGTCAGTGGCAGAGAAGGACTATCAAACACAGTGCTTTATGGCTTGGTTCTTGGAAGATCAATTAAAAAAAGAAAGCGTGGCTCTGAGATTGTTGGATAAGTTAAGGAAAATGCAATCTTCGGACCTCGGCGTCATAATGTTTGATGCTGAGATGGAGAAGAGAGAAATAGCGTGATCGATCGCACAATCGCTTGCAGAAAGGACGAACACTTGGCGCTAGTTTGCGACGGCAGCGCCAAGTCGACGGTGTGTTCCGGCTTCGATGATTATCGCTTTGAACACTGCGCTTTCCCGGAGACTGATTTTGCCGAAATAGATACTTCGGTAGAGTTTCTTGGGCGCAAGATGCATATGCCGCTCATAATTTCGCCAATTACGGGAGGCGGAGACAAAAGTGCAAAAATCAATAAAGGGCTTGCAGAATTGGCCAACGACTTTAATCTTGGTTTTTCTGTTGGAAGCCAAAGAGTTGCGCTCGAAGATGAGTCTCTGGAGAAATCTTTTAAAATAAGAGATTATGCGCCAAACGTGCTGTTATTTGCGAATATTGGCGCAGTTCAGCTGAATTACGGATATTCCATCGACGAATGCCGACGCGCCGTGGATATGATTGACGCCGACGCGCTGATTTTGCACCTCAATCCGCTGCAGGAAATATTCCAATCCGAGGGAAACACTGATTTTTCTAACCTGCTGAAAAAAATCGAAAGAATTTGTTCGTCGCTGGAAGTCGCGGTGGGAGTTAAAGAAGTTGGCTGCGGAATTTCCGCTTCGTTGGCAAAAAAAATATGTGACGCCGGGGTTCAGATCATCGACATTGCCGGAGCAGGATCGGTTTCATGGCCAGCCATAGAGAGTTCCAGATCAAACGACGTTGTTCTTCGCCATTCGTCCAACGCCTTTTTAAGCTGGGGAAATCCCACGATAGAGTGCCTCAGATCTATACCAAAGAAGCTTGGCGCCAAGATAATTGCCAGCGGATCCGTGAAAACTGGCGTTGACATGGCAAAGGCCCTGGCGCTGGGAGCGGACATATGTGGGAATGCATCGGATTTTTTGCGCAGGATAGTAAAGTCGCGCGTAGAATGCGAAAATTTTGTTGAGTCATTGATACTGGAACTAAAAGCGGCGATGTTTTGCACCGGGAGCAAAAATATTCAGGCTTTAAAGTCCGCAAAACTCGTAAAAATAAATTAGGATGGCAGCATGGCTTCTTACCAATATATATACGTTTTAAAGGGAGCGTCCAAAGTCTATCCGGGAGGCAAGCAAGTTCTGAAGGAAACTTGGCTTTCCTTTTATCCGGACGCAAAAATTGGCATCATCGGCGGAAATGGCGCTGGAAAATCAACTCTTTTGAAGATAATGGCCGGTTTGGACACGAGTTTTAACGGCGAAGCTTGGCTGGCGAACGGCGCGTCCGTTGGATATCTACCGCAGGAGCCGGAATTGGACAAAAACGCCACCGTTTTTGAAAACGTAGTGTCAGTTCTGAAGGAAAAAAAAGCTATTTTGGACGAATTCGAGGCTCTGTCTGCAAAATTTGTGGAAGACATGACGGCGGAGGAGATGGACGAGCTTATAGCTCGCCAAGCGGAACTGCAGGAAAAAATCGACGCTCAGGGACTTTGGGACCTTAACCGCACCGTTGAAGTAGCCATGGATGCTCTGCGCTGTCCGGATCCAGAGGCTTCGGTTGCAAATTTATCCGGAGGAGAAAAAAGAAGGGTCGCTCTCTGTAGATTGCTGTTGCAGAAGCCGGATTTGTTGCTCCTGGATGAGCCGACCAATCATCTGGACGCAGAGTCGGTGGCCTGGCTGGAGAGATATCTACAAGATTATAATGGCGCCGTTGTGCTAGTCACCCACGATCGATATTTTCTAGATAACGTTGTAGGGTGGATACTGGAGCTTGATCGCGGTAGCACCTATCCTTTCGAAGGAAATTATTCCGCGTGGCTGGAAGAACGCCAGAAAAGAATCGAACAGGAAGATAGAAAAGAAACGGACCGCAGAAGGTTTCTATCACGGGAATTGGAGTGGATAAAGCAGTCTCCCAAAGCGCGTCAGGCAAAAAGTAAAGCAAGAATCTCCGCCTACAACGAAATGTTGGTTCAGGAAGCATCCAGATCTTATAACACGTCTACCCTGTACATTCCTTCGGGAGCGCGGCTGGGAGACGTTGTGATTCAGGCGAATTCCCTTGGTAAGTCCTTCGGCGAAAATGTGCTTTTCGAAGATTTGTGCTGTGATATTCCCCCCGGAAGCATCGTGGGAATCATCGGAGCTAACGGAGCTGGAAAATCTACGCTGCTAAAAATATTGAGCGGCAGAGAAACTCCCGATAAAGGATCGGTGAAAATTGGTGAAACAGTGAAAATGGCCTATGTGGATCAAAGTAGAGACGCTCTTGACAGTGCGAAAACCGTTTGGGAAGAAGTATCAGATTCGCTGGATGAATTGGAATTGGGAAAAAGGACTGTTTCCAGCAGGGCCTACGTTGCGCACTTTGGGTTTAAGGGTACTGATCAGCAGAAGCGCATCGATCAGTTATCCGGCGGCGAGCGCAATCGTGTGCACCTGGCAAAAATGCTGAAATCCGGCGCCAATGTTTTGCTGTTGGACGAGCCAACCAATGATTTGGATGTGGATACGCTGCGAAGCCTAGAGGATGCGCTGTTGGATTTTGCCGGCTGTGCGATTGTGATTAGCCATGATCGCTGGTTTCTGGATAGGATCGTCACCCATATTCTGGCCTTTGAAAACGACGGCCATGTGGAATGGTTCCAGGGAGATTTTACCACCTACGAAGAGGACAAAATGAAACGTTTGAAAATTAGTGAAATAGTTCCACGTAGGATAAGGTACAAAAAATTGCAAATGGCCTAGGGGAATGATCGCCGAGCATTGTTGTGGAGGAAGGTAGTTATGGAAATAGAAGGTGGTATAATGTCTGTAACTGAGCGCTATGACGCGCTTTTTGTGGATATTTTTGGCGTATTGTTCGACGGCGCGGCACTGTATGAACGGGTTCTTCAGACTTTGGAGAAATTGCGTCGCAATGGAAAAAAAATAATTATTTTATCCAACTCAACGCAAATATCCGAAGATGCCAAAGTTGGCTATAGTCAAAAGGGTATGGTTGAGGGAGTGCACTACGACAGGTTCATAACGTCCGGCGAGTTTCTGCGCCATGTCATCGTAAATCAGCGAGAAGAGTTTTCCAAAAGAATGGGAATGGATGCGCAAACGGTCAAGTGTATATTCATGGGAAATAGCGGGATTTTTCAAGGCTCTCATCTGAAAAAAACCGATGACTACGAAAGCGCAGATTTTCTGTATTTGGGAGTGCCGAGAATTTCCTACGGAGCGGTTAGGATGGACGACGTTCTGGACGAGTCCAACAAGCCGGTAAGTCTGGAGGATGTGCTCCACAGCGATTGGCATAAGCTTAAGGACAGCCAGGGGCGTCGTGGTTTTTCCGAATTTGCGCACCAACTGGAGATCTGCCTTGAGAAGAACAAGGTTCTGCTGGCAGCAAATCCAGATATTTTCTCTCCCGGAACTTTGGATCACACCAGGTTTCGCTATCCCATAGTAACGCAGGGCTGCATCGGAGCCTACTACGAGAAACTGGGAGGGAAAGTGGTTTATTTTGGAAAGCCGTTTAGGGAAATCTTTGAATATGCCAAAACCATGACCGGCGGCCTCCCGGATGAGAAAATCGCTATGATTGGAGACACTCCATGGACTGATATAGTTGGAGCAAACGCGGCTGGTATAAGTTCCATTATGGTGCTAACGGGGATACCGACCGAGTTTTTCGATAGGATGCCCCGTTCCATGACCATCGATGAAAAGCTGGATCGTTTGCTCGATAAAATAGCGCCCAAAATAGCAAAAATAAACGGCTCGCTGAAGCCGAACCATGTCCTAAGGCGCTTCTCTCAATCGTGAGCATTTTCCAGGATGGCGAAGAAGTTTTCCCGGCGGACAGGCTATAGAAAAAGCGGCTCAGTTCGCATATACTTCCGTTGCCGGTTTGTTTTGGGAATTCACAGATGCTTACGTCAGACATTAGTCGCAGTTTTCTAAATTTTTTTCGGAATCACGATCATGAGCTCGTGGAGTCCAGTTCAATGGTTCCCCAGAACGATCCGAGCCTTTTGTTTACCAATGCTGGAATGGTGCAATTTAAAAACGTGTTTCTGGGGTTAGAAACTCGCAGCTACAAGCGTGCCGCAACCGCTCAAAAATGCATTCGAGCCGGAGGCAAGCACAACGATTTGGATCAGGTTGGATTTACTGCTCGGCATCACACGTTCTTTGAGATGCTGGGGAATTTTTCCTTCGGAGATTATTTCAAAGAGGAAGCAATAAATTTCGCCTGGCATTTTCTCACCAAAGAACTAAGACTTTCGACGGATAGATTGCTGGTGACTATTTTCCACACCGATAAAGAAGCGGAGTCAATTTGGAGAAAAGTCGCTCCCGGAGTCCTGATTATTCCAATTTCCACTACTGACAACTTCTGGTCCATGGGTGACGTTGGCCCTTGCGGCCCCTGTTCGGAAATTTTTTATGATTTAGGCGACGACGTAGCCGGAGGAATGCCTGGCACGCCAGATGAGGGCGGCGATCGCTACATGGAAATTTGGAATATCGTTTTCATGCAATTTGATCAACAAAAAAATGGCGAAAAGGTTCCTTTGAGAAAGCAGTCCATCGATACCGGTATGGGCTTGGAAAGGATAGCTTCGGTTATGCAGGGCAAGAAGGACAATTATCTCATTGATTTGTTTGAAAACATTATTGATCGTATAAAAACGATTTCCTCTACAAATTATGAAAATACCTATCCGTCCTACAAAGTGATCGCCGATCACATCCGTTCGGTTTCTTTTTTGATAGCCGACGGAGTAGTCCCCAGCAACGAAGGGCGCGGCTATGTTCTGCGGCGCATCCTTCGTAGGGCAATGCGACATGGAAGCCTGATACGCATAGAGAAGCCATTTCTGTTTGAGTTATCCGACGTGCTCGTCGACGCCATGAAGGACGCATATCCAGAATTGGAAAAGTGTAAGGCGGTAATTGCATCGACAATTCTGAGAGAAGAAGAGAATTTTTTAGAAACTCTGGGACGTGGACTAAAAATTCTGCAGGCCGATACCAAAGAAATTCCTTCCGGAGGGATTTTGGGGGGCGAAAAAGCATTCAAACTCTACGATACCTACGGCTTTCCTCTTGATCTGACGCAGGATATTCTAAAATCAGAAAATATAAGCGTGGACGTCGCCGGATTTGAAAAGGCTCTTCAGGAGCAGCAGAGCAGAAGCAAATGGGCCGGATCCGGAGAGACGAAGGAGGAGGAAATCTGGCATGTTTTACGAGAAAAATTGAAGCCGACGGAGTTTTGCGGCTATGAGAAGGTCGAAGATAGGAGCAATATTGTCGCCATCGTTCAAAATAGTGCTGAAGTTTCATCATTATCTGCGGGGAAAGCATTCCTGGTAACGGAATCAACGCCATTTTACGCAGAATGCGGCGGGCAATGCGGCGATACGGGGCTTCTGGAAACTTCTGCCGGAATTTTTAGGGTTACCAATACCTTAAAATTCCGTGACGCCATCGTCGCCCATGAGGGAGAACTAATTTCCGGAGGCTTGAAGGTTCGCGACGACGTGCGTTTGAAAATAGATTGCGCAAAACGTCAAAAAATCATGGCGAATCATACGGCGACGCATTTACTGCAAGCAGCTCTGAGATCCATTCTGGGAGAGCACGTTGTGCAGCGTGGATCGTCCCTGAATGATAGTAGATTGCGGCTGGATTTTTCGCATGGCTCGGCCGTTTCTGCCGACGATCTGCTAAAAATAGAGGATATGGTCAACGAGTGGGTTCTTCAAAATTTGGATGTTACCCGTAGCACAATGCCCAAAAACGAGGCAATTTCAGCCGGAGCCATGGCGCTTTTTGGAGAAAAGTATGGCGACTTTGTAAGAACGGTGCGCGTCGGTAACGGCGAATCTTTTGAATTATGCGGCGGAACGCACGTATCATCGACGGGAAAAATCGGAGTGTTTAAAATACTATCGGAAACCAGTATTGGGTCAGGAATAAGGAGGATCGAGGCCATAACCGGAAGAAAGGTGTTGGAATATCTCGGAGAAATCGAAAAATCTCTGGATCAGCTGGCCGGAAAACTAAAATGCGCCAAATCCGAGGTGGCGTCGAAATTTGATGATGTATTGCTGAAACTAAAGCAGAAAAATCAGGAAATTTCAGCATACAAGCAAAGATCCGCTATGGAAAAAATGCGGACGACCATAAAAAATGATATGGCCGTTCATTCTTTGGTGATTTCGGACTTTGGCGCTGATGAGTTGCGTCCCCTAAATGATGCAATTAGGTCAAAAAATCCTTCCGGCATAGTTATCATTCTAAACCAAAGCGATGAAAAGGTTTCGCTCCTGGTGAGCGTTGAAAAAGATTTGCAAAATAAATATAACGCCGGACAAATCCTAAAGATCGGTCTTGAACCGTTGAATGGGAGTGGCGGAGGGAGCTCTGCTCTGGCTCAAGGAGGCGGGACGGGAAAATCGCTAATTTCCGAAGCTCTGGAACGCATGCACGACGCAATTTAACCCAAATGAAACATGTAGTTACGGTAGACGAAGACAATTGCCGAGCCGATAAAATAGTGAAAAATCTGTGTCGCAACATAAGCTACGCCTGTGTGCAGAAGCTATTTCGCCAAAAAAAGGTAAAACGCAATCGAGGAAAGATTTTTGCCGCGGATCGACTCCAGGCCGGAGATATTTTAGAGGTTTTTGCGGATCTAACCGAAGAAAAGAAGCCGGATCCAATGCGAGATGAAAAGCTTTTTCAACAGTTGCAGCGCATGGTTATATTTGAGAACGAAGATTTTTTTGCTCTGAACAAGCCGGCCGGATTGGCTGTTCAGTCCGGAGTGAAAATTTCCATGTGTGTTGACATCTTGATAAAATCGCATCCGGGGAGCGAGTGTCGCCTGGTGCATCGTCTGGATAGGGACACGTCCGGCGTTTTATTGGTTGCGAAAAACCAAAAATCTGCCCAGAAGCTTACAAAATTATTCCGTGAAGGAAAAATCCAGAAGACCTATCTTGCAATTGTTGATGGACGAGTAAACGGCAGCGGCGTGATCGAGAATTTTTTGGCAAAATCCTTTCGCGACAACAAAGAGAAAATGCAAATTTCAGATGCAGGGCAAAGGGCCGTTACCAAGTATAATCAGCTGGAATCAGTAGGTTGCTACACGTTATTGGAGCTGAATCCGCTTACGGGACGCAAGCATCAGTTGCGAGTACACTGCGCCGACGTTCTGAAGACACCAATTGTTGGGGATAAAAAATACAATCCTTACCCCGTATGCCGGGAATTGTTTCTGCACGCCAATAAATTGCGTATACAAGAACTTGGAGTGGAAATTACGGCTGAAATTCCCGTATATTTTCGAAAATTTTTAGCGGATGTGCATCGCGCTATCTCTCAAACGTAGTTTTTCGCAAAATCCTCCAGCGATTCCGGAGAATTAATATTGGTCAACTTCCAGTGGGGAACCGTTCTTTTGGCCAATCCGGTCAAAACTTTTCCCGCTCCGATTTCCAGACAGCAGGAAACCGAATTGGCGTTGGCGAACAACAAACTTTCCCTCCATCTCACCCTTTGGACAAGCTGTTGTAGAAGTAATTCCTTGAAATTGCTGGTTTCTGCATTTGCTGTAACATTGGCTATGATTGGTCTCCGTGGTTTTCGGAAATCGATCTTTTCCAGCGCCATAATCATGGGGCCAAGGGCTTTTTCCATTAGTTTACAGTGGAATGGCCCGCTTACTTCCAATAGCTTCACCATTTTGGCATTTGATGACAGAGCTTTCTCCATGGCCATTTCAACGGCTGTCGCCGATCCACTGATCACGACCTGTCCCACCGAATTGTCGTTGGCCATTTGCACGATTTCTTGACCATTTGAGCACTCGGAGACGATGTTTTCCGCGATCTCTAAATCTAACCCGATGATTGCGGCCATGGCTCCGCCTTCTGGATAGGCGTTTGTCATGGAATTTCCACGAATTTTCAGGATCTTGGCGGCGTCCGGAAGAGAAATTACTCCGGCAGCGCATAGTGCAGAGTACTCGCCCAAAGAATGTCCGGCAAAAAAACTGGCCTTTGAACAGATATCACAGCCAAACTCCCTCTCCAAAACGCGTACCAGAGCAATGCTGACGGCCATTAGCGCTGGTTGCGCATTTTGAGTCATTTTTAACTCTTCCTCGGTCCCCTGAAAAATCATAGTTGATAATTTTTGAGAAATGGCTTCGTCTACCTCATGAAAAACGTCGCGGGCAGACTGGAAAGCATCATACACGTCTTTTCCCATTCCGACGCTCTGAACACCTTGGCCAGGGAACACAATTAGCATGACTTTCCTCCGAGCGCATATTATACGCTTCCGGAGCAATCTAGAAATTAAATTTCATACCAATTATCACGGCATTGGCTCTATTTTTACCAACCACGGACTGCTCGCAGGCCGCGCCATAGGCAAGCGCTCTGTCGCAAGTGGAAGTATTGATATTGTCGTACTCCATGTAGAAACTGAGCGCTTCGCTGAACTCACGCTGAACTGCAAGAGTAATTATGTCTGCTTTAGCTTTTTCGCTAGGGGAAAATTTCACTTCAGACCTAAAATAACCCGCAGAAGCCACTAACTTATCAAAAACGTAGGCAACGCCGATGGAGTACATTTTGCCGGCGTCGGCGTCGCTTTTGATGCCCACATCTGGATCGTCTAGTTTATATGTTCTATTCGGATCAAACGACGCCATTTCTTCTGTGGCATACTTGGTCGACAACAGGGACTTGCCATTGTCCACGTACCCGAGAGATATTTTGAGATCCTTATACCCCAAAATGGCTCCGACGTTATAGGCGCGAACATTACGCACTTCTATGCTGCCGCTGTTACGACAGCCCGGCTTGCCCTTTCCAAACCATCCGCCAATGGAAAATTTTGCGTTGAAATCATCCGGCGCTCCCCATTCGTAGGCGACGCCAGCTGTAATGATGTTTTTTGAATAGGCCGTGGAACCGGCGAAATTTTCCTTTCCGCATGGTTCCTGGATTTCTTCGTCATGATTCGTCTTGAATAAATTCGCATCGCGGCTATCTGGCGTAAACGATAGTCCGACTGAAGATCCAGACACGACCGGTGACCTCCATGAGATTTTTGCCGCTCTATCGTCGTCAAACGTGAAGCCGGTGCCGACAATTGACCAGGAGGAGGCGTTGTATAAGTAATGGAGATTCCCACTGCCGGCGCCCCGATAACCAACCAGTACGTTGTCTCCGCAAATGCTAAAGGCGTCTGCAGCCGTATTCGTATAGCCGAACTTAGCCAGCCCAATGAAGTCAGATTCCACAAACAGGAAGGATGAATCCAGCATGGCTCGCCCGGATTTTATTATTCCGGACCTGGTTTTTACTCCCATCTCGCAGCCGAAGCCATAACCATCGTGTTTCTGCAGATATTTTAGGTTTGCATCGCCCTGCAGCGACGCAACAGAGCCATCTTTATCCTTCCTTTCCGTTTGATTGATAAACATGGCGCTAAAATCCAAACAACCGCAGAAACACAAATTCGCATCTACGTCAGCCTCTCGGAGGCGTTTTACAACCATCTCGTTCAACAACTCGTTGTCGTTAAACTTGTTTTTACATTCATAGTCGGCTGCTTCCAGCGATACAACGAAAAGAAGCGACGACAAAAACCATGTTTTTTTTAACACATTAACTCTCCCCACAAACTATGAAACGTAACAGACGCTTAATCTGAAAACCATATCCAAAAGCAATAGCATGTTATAAGGGTAATACCATTAAAATTGCGTTAAAACCGAGAAGCAATCGCTATGGTTTTTTATTTTTCTTGTTTTATGATACGATTAACAATGTGTACTGCAGAGTGTTATCGTGCTTCCTAATTTACTAACATTATCTAGGATTTTTTCAATTCCATTTATAGTCTGGTGTTTTTACGTGGAAGGATTTTGGGCTCACCTTACGGCCACGCTTCTTTTCGTAGTTGCCTGCATCACCGATTTTTTTGACGGGTATTTGGCCCGAGAGTGGGAGCAAGTTTCCCCGTTTGGGCGTTTTTTGGATCCTGTGGCGGATAAGCTGCTGGTTTCGGCTACGTTGTTGATGCTGTCGGGAACAGGCTCCATTTCGGGGATACATTTGATAGGTGCCGCCATAATATTGGCGAGGGAGATCATTGTTTCCGGTCTGCGTGAATTTATGTCGGAAATGCAAATGCGGGTGCCGGTGACGAAGTATGCAAAATGGAAAACAGCTATGCAGATGATTTCCATTTCCTGTTTGCTTTGCTCCGCCATGTTTCCTGACATCGCTTCACTGAAGAATGCGGGGATTGTACTTCTCTGGTTGGCCGTTGTGATGACGGTTTTCACAGGAGCTAGATATTTGAAATTTGGGATAGTTCGGATGGCGGAGTTCCCTAGAACAGAGAAACAGTCGCATAATTCCGGCGCGAATTGAAAATTTATTCTCCCGCGAGCTTGTGTTATCATCTTCGGGCTTCGAAGAAATGGTTTTATGAGAATATTTTTGTTCTGGTTAATTGCTTTTTTTGCGGCGAAAACGTTGCCTGTTGTCGTGTTCGCTTCTCAATTTGTTAGTCTAAAATCGTCGGAGGTAAATTTGCGCGTCGGACCTGGTAAAGAGTATCCGATTAGCTGGGTGTTCATGAAAAACAATCTACCAATGATGCTGGTAGCCGAATTTGAGCAGTGGAGGAAGATAAAATTTATTGACGGCACGGAGGGTTGGGTTCATCAGAATATGATTTCCAGAAAAAGTACCGCCATTGTCATTTCGGAAAACGCAATTCTCTATCAGTACGCCACAAATTCTCAACCAATTGCAAGAATGGAAAAAGGCGTTGTGGTTCGAGTTTTGAAAAAGGAAAGCGAATGGGTGAAAATTGAGGTAAACAAAATAAAAGGATGGATGCGCAGGAAAGAACTGTGGGGTCTGGAGGAAGAGCTGTGAACGTGTTAGTCGCCGTTAGGTAAGAGGCCGCCGTCCAGATGACGAATTGCTGATTCTTCACAAGTTTTTCCGGAAGAAGGCCGAGAAAAGCTTCTTGTCATCCGCATATCCGTGTGTTATGTAGGATGCGTTTAATTTACTACGGGAGGGGCTGCATGAGTTTAATAAAAACTGTTGCCACTGTTGGCGGTTGGACGCTGGTTTACCGGGTGAGCGGTTTTGTGCGAGACATAGCGCAGTCCTCCATTCTGGGAGCCGGCATATTTGCCGATGTGTTCGCGCTAGCCTTCAAATTCGCGAACATATTGCGCAAGTTGTTTGCAGAAGGATCTTTTAACGCGTCCTTCCTCCCGATATTCTCCAATACGCTGAAGGATAAAGGGCACGACGAAGCCCAGAAAATCGCGTCTCAGGTTTTAACGTGGCTTGTGTTTCTCGTGTCCTTCATAATGATCGTCTGCCTCATATGTTTCCGGAACATTATGCAGGCGTACGCTCCTGGAATTAACCCGTCGTCGGAAAAATTTGAGCATCTGATAAGTCTCGGAAGAATTTGCTCGCCCTATATCGCTGCGTCGTTTTTGGCGGCGTTGTTTGCAGGTGTTTTGAACACCGTAAACAGGTTTGCCATGCCTGCTGCCGCTCAGCTGATACTCAATGTGCTTGTTATTGCGGCGTTATTCATCGGTCCGCTGTGGTTTCCCAGCACGGCCTACACGATGGCCTGGGCGACGTTTCTGGGCGGAGCTTTCCAGGTGGTCGTTTTGTGGATAAATGCGAAGTTTTGTGGGTTTAGCATAGGCGTTGATATCTCTCCCATGAAGGAAGAAGTCAAGCAATTCTTTAAAAAACTTGTGTCTGGCGCAGTCGGAGCTGGCGTTTGGCAGCTAAACGTTATCATAGATTTCGTGATTTTATCATTTTTGCCCACCGGAGCCGTGTCCTATTTCTATTATACAGACCATGTGAACCAGTTTCCGCTGGGAATCCTCGGCATAGCCTTTAGCACCGCTCTTTTACCTCCGCTTACGAGGGCGATACATGCGAAGGATCATGGAGGAGCTCAGAAGCAGATAAGTCTGGGATTGCAATTTGCTTTTATCTTCACGTTTCCGGCGGCAGTGGTGCTGATCTCTCTCTGCGAGCCGGTTACCGGCGCCATCTACGGCCGCGGGAATTTCGGGCCAGAGCACGTGGCGGCAGCCGCGCCGGCGTTGGCGGCCCTCGCCTTTGGATTGCCGGCCTACATGGCGACCAAGGTGTTTTCCACCACGTTTTTCGCCAATAAAGACACTCGTACGCCGCTAAATGGCGGTTTGGTTTCCATTGTTACCAATCTGCTGTTTGCGGTATTGCTAATGCCGTGCATGAAACATACCGGCATCGCGCTGGCAACTTCTCTTTCCGCCTGGTGCAACGGGCTCTATCTTCTTGTGTCCATGAAAAAGTTTGAGACGCTGCGTATTGATCCAAAAACAGTAAAGGAATGCGTAAACCAAGTCTTAGTTGCGGCCATAATGCTGATTTCGATTGTGGTTATGAATGTTGCCGCGGCGCCGTATTACCTGAATGGCGGCGTGGACAGGAACATTGCGGTGCTGGCCGTCATCGCGATTAGTTGCGTTGTGTTCTATGGCGCTGGCAAGCTTTTTAAAACATTTAGGTTTCTAGACGAGCTGAAATCCTTGCGGTAGTAGTACTGTTTTCCACTGCAGCTGGCGTTTTGATTGCCATTTGCGAGACCGTAAAATATTGAGACATCTAGTTCAGTAGTTGGTTTGTATAATTTTGGGTGTTAAAACTCTCCGTGAAAATGGTATTTGGAGGAAGTTATGGACAATTGTAGGAAATGCGGTGGATTGCGCTACATAGATAGCAAGGTATGTTTACTAAGCAGCAGAAGCATTTCCTCTGATCTGTCTATCTTTTCAATAGAAGCTTAACAACTTGCTTATTCTTTTAGCAATTCTCCACGCCGTTCGCAACAGGGCCATTGTGGATTCTTGGCAGGAATTCCCCGGTGATTGTCAACCTTGCCTGAATTGCCCGATTCATGTATCTTGCGGGTGTTCTTGGGGTGATTAGCTCAGTGGTGGAGCATCTCGTTTACACCGAGGGGGCCGGCAGTTCGAATCTGTCATCACCCACCGTCGCGGTGCGCTCGTGGCTCAATTGGATAGAGCATCAGACTACGGATCTGAAGGCTGGGGGTTCGAGTCCCTCCGGGCGCGCCATCTGGAATATCAAAACAAGAGACTTTTCATACAAATATAGAAATAATTCTTCGAAATGCGCCTGCAAAAAAAATGGAAGACGGTGGTCGTCTTCCATTTCGGGGTCTCATCGATATTGAAAAATCGCTTGCTAGCTCACGTAGTCGGCGAACATAGCCTCGTCCAACGTATGCTTTTTGCTGCCGAGATTGTCGAAATTCTCCAGCAGCCAGCGGTCCGCCGTTTTCCTTCCTTCTGCCTTCAGCATTTGCAGGAAATCCCAATCGGTGTTCAACGCGCTGGACAGGTTCAGATTCTTGAACGAGTCCTCGTTTTTGATTACGTGCATGCTGATTCGTTTGATGGAAGGATCAGTAATTTTACCTTCGTCGATCAGCTTCGTTATGAAGTGTATAGACCTCATTTCGTGAACCAAACAGCCGTTGTAGGTAATTTCCTTCAGCCGATCCGTAACCTCCGCCTTGGTTTTGGGGAGTTCTTCCCGGTGGGTTTTGGTAAGTTGTATCAGCACCAGATCGTTGGCCGGAGTGTTGTAAATCAGCGGGTGTATGGCTGGATTTGCGATGAAACCGCCGTCCCAGTAATACTCTCCGTCCACTTTCACGCTCTGGTACAGGAATGGCAAGCAGGCGGACGCCATCAGCGCGTCGGCGCAAAATTGGTCGTTGCTGAACACTTTCACCTTTCCGGTTCGCACATGGGTGGCGCCTAGGAAAATTTTCTTTTCTTTACTGGAGCGAATGGCCTGAAAGTCAAAGAAATCTCTTATGAATTCCAGGAATGGATTTTTGTTGTCGCGATTCCACTCGTAGGGCGAGAAAAACGACTGTATAGCTCCCATGACAAAATACCCAAGAGAACGGTCTAAATTGTAGTATTTCATCATCTTATCGATGGGATTCAGCTGATAAGGTGAAATTTTCTTTGACAATTCAGCCATCTCACGCCAGTAGTCGTTCATGCGTGCTCTGCCGCCGGCGTTGTCGCCTTTGATGAGGCCCTCTATCATGGAGGCTGCATTCATGCCCCCGGCGCTGGTGCCGGACGCTCCGACAACCTCGATGCGATCATCTTCCAACAATCTGTCCATAACTCCCCAGGCGAAGGCTCCGTGAGCTCCTCCTCCTTGCATAGCGACGGCTATGCGCTTTCTTGGCTTCGACGACGAGCAACCGGTGACGGTAATATTATTTTCTTTTCCCATATCTCTCATTCTCCATTCCATAAATACGGGAGGATTTTACATGCCAAAAGGTTTAAAAAGGGTTAACAATATGGAATTTTAATAAAATATTTTTTAGCGTGCAGCGCCATGACATGTCCGTGATTCCAAGGGTCTAGGGCGGCGCTCCGTTCATGGCCGCCGCCGCTCGCAGATCATCTTTTTATTATAGACAAGAACTTTTTTATAAACTAGCTCTCCGGCGCTACGGTAGCGCCTCCGGTGATACTGGCGGCTGCAATGGCGGCATTCTCCGCTAAAGCTTCAGCGTCCAAAGCCATTGCCGTCTTCCTCACCCTGTTTATCACCAGGCCAGTTCCGGCCGGTATTAGTCTTCCAACCAGTACGTTTTCTTTTAACCCGCTTAGCCTGTCTGTCCTGCCGGTAATGGCCGCCTCCGTGAGAACGCGCGTCGTTTCCTTGAAAGAGGCGGCAGATATGAACGATTTGGTCTGGAGAGACGCCTTCGTAATACCCTGAAGCACCAGCTGCGCTGCTGCCGGAGCTCCGCCTTCTCGAATGATCCGATTATTTTCTTCCTCGAAGTCCATGCGATCAACCTGCTCGCCGGTCAAGAACGTCGTATCGCCCGGAGAAGTCACCTTAACCTTCTGAAGCATCTGTCGCACAATGATTTCGATGTGCTTGTCGTCAATTTTCACTCCCTGGAGCCTATAGACGTCCTGGATTTCGTTGATGAGATAATTGGCCAACGCTTCAACTCCCATAACCTGCAGTATATCGTGGGGAGTTTTATTGCCCTCGATCAAAACGTCTCCCTTAGCTACTAGGTCTCCCTCCTTTACGGCGATTTGTCTCAATTTTGGCACGAGGTACTCGGCAGGATTGAGGTTTTCGTCCTCCGGACGAACGATTATCCTCTTTTTCCCCTTGTAATCTTTGCCAAATTCAACTCTTCCGTCATATTCGCTGATGATGGCCGGATCTTTAGGCATCCGCGCCTCAAATAACTCTGAGATTCGCGGCAAACCACCGGTGATATCCTTGGTTTTCGAATATTCCCTCGGCATACGAGCCAAAACATCCCCCACTCTCACACTTTCGCCGTTTTTCACGGCAATAATGGCGTCCACCGACATAAAATACTTAACTTCCTGACCATTGGGCAGCAACAGCGGTTCCCCATTCTTGTCCTTTAGCACAATTCTCGGTTTAAGATCAGCGTATCTGGACTGCTGGCGCCAATCGGAAACCACATAGGTGGAAAGGCCGGTGGATTCGTCGATGGATTCTTTCAGAGAAACGCCGTCTATCAGGTCAACGTAGTGGGCCATTCCCTCCATTTCGCAAACAAGCGGAGAAGTAAATGGATCCCAATCCGCAAGCTTTCCGCCTTTTTTCACGCCGTCCCCATTTCCCACGTACAGCCTTGACCCATACGGCAACTTGTGCTTCGCCCTTTCCTTCCCATTTTCATCCGACAGAATAATTTCTGAATTTCTGTTCATGACGATTATTTGGCCTTCGCTGTTTTTCACCGTTTTGGCGTTATACAACGAGATCGTGCCGTCGTAAGTCGCGTCGATGGATGACATTTCGCTTCCCTTTTGGGCAGTTCCTCCGATGTGGAACGTCCGCATGGTGAGCTGCGTCCCGGGCTCCCCAATCGACTGAGCGGCAACAACGCCCACCGCTTCGCCAATGTTTACTTTTCTCCCTCTGGCTAGGTCGCGCCCATAGCAGCCGGCGCAGATTCCTTCCTTGCACTCGCAGGTTAAAACCGACCTTATGCGAACTTCGTTGATCCCGACTTTCTCGATGCGTTTGACGTCTTCTTCATCGATGAGAACTCCGGCTTTGATGATAACGGAACCGGATAGCGGATCAACAATATCGTCCACCGTCGTTCTTCCGAGAATACGCTCCGTCAACGGGGATATGATGTCGCCGCCGGCTATGACGTCCCGAATTATAATGCCATTTTTGGTGCCACAGTCTTCCTCGACAATTACACAATCCTGGGCAACATCCACCAAACGACGAGTCAGATACCCTGAATTAGCGGTCTTCAAAGCCGTATCGGCCATACCCTTTCTGGCGCCGTGCGTGGATGTGAAGTATTCCAGGACGGTCAGACCTTCCTTAAAGTTGGAAATGATCGGCGTTTCTATAATTTCGCCCGACGGCTTGGCCATAAGACCCCTCATGCCGGCAACCTGCCGCATTTGGGCGAGCGATCCTCTAGCGCCGGAGTGTGCCATCATGTAGATGACGTTAATCGGCTTGCCAACCTCCACTTTGGACAGCTCTTTCATCATGATGTTGGCAACCTTGTCGCTGCAAACCGCCCAAGCGTCAACCACCTTGTTATAGCGCTCGCCCGCCGTAATCAAACCGTCCATGTACTGCTTGTCGTACTCCGCAACGACCCTCTTTGTTTCACCCACAATATCTTTCTTGGTGGACGGAACTATCAGATCGTCCTTACCATAGGAAATCCCCGATTTAGTTGAGTACAGGAATCCCAAATCCTTGAGCTTATCGGCAAAAATAACCGCGCTCTTTTGGCCGCAAACCCTATAGATTTTTTCAAACACCGCGGCAGTCTCTTTGTTCGTCAACAATCTATTAATCAGAGAAAATTCTATCTCATGGTGCCTCGGCAACAACTGGGAAAGAATCATTCTGCCCGGAGTCGTGTCCACGGTGATCGCCTTAGCGCTGCCATCCTGCTGCACCTGATGATAACGAGCCTTGATTTTCGCATGCAGACTGACAATCTTCTCCTGCAGTGCGTGCTCTATCTCGCCCACGGACGAAAATATCATCCCTTCGCCCGGCTCGCCTTCTTTTTCAATTGTTACGTAGTAAATTCCCAGGGTAATATCCTTGGTAGGCAGAATAATCGGCTTACCGCTGGATGGGCTCATGATATTGTTCGTTGACATCATAAGCACGCGAGATTCCAGCTGCGCTTCTATGGACAGAGGCACGTGCACTGCCATTTGGTCGCCGTCGAAATCGGCGTTAAAAGCCGTGCAAACCAGTGGATGCAGCCTAATGGCCTTTCCTTCCACCAATATCGGCTCAAATGCCTGAATACCCAGTCTATGCAGCGTTGGCGCTCGGTTTAGCAGAACCGGATGCTCCTTGATAACCTCTTCCAGGATATCCCAAACTTCCGGACGACCTTTTTCCACCATGCGCTTGGCCGCCTTCAGAGTGGTGGCAAGGCCGTATCTCTCCAGTCTCGAATAGATAAACGGCTGAAATAACTCCAGCGCCATCTTCTTGGGAAGACCGCACTGGTGTAATTTTAGTTCAGGACCGACGACGATGACCGAGCGGCCGGAGTAGTCGACTCGTTTTCCCAGCAGATTTTGGCGAAACCGCCCCTGTTTTCCCTTCAGCATGTCAGACAACGATTTGAGCGGACGCTTTCCGGCGCCGGTGATGACTCTCCCGCGACGACCGTTGTCAAACAGAGCGTCTACAGCTTCCTGCAGCATCCTTTTTTCATTTTTTACGATAATCTCCGGAGCTTTCAGTTCCAGCAATCTCTTGAGTCGATTATTTCTGTTGATAACGCGCCGATAGAGATCATTCAGATCCGACGTGGCAAATCTTCCGCCATCCAGCGGCACCAGTGGGCGCAACTCCGGCGGGATGACTGGAATACACTCCATAATCATCCACTCCGGCCGTGTATCTGAATTCAAAAACGCCTCGATGAGCTTCAACCTCTTCACCAAGCGACGACGTTTCATGTCGGAGGTAACAGTTTTCAGATCCTGTCTCAGCCTGTCCCTCTCGCCTTTCAGGTCCACGCTGGCCAACATCTTGCGCAGAGCTTCCGCTCCAATCCCGGCGCTAAAAGCGTCCTCGCCAAAATCATCCTGCGCTTTGTAATATTCATCCTCAGAAAGCAGCTGGTATGGCTTGAGACTTGTCAGACCCGAATCAATGACCACGTAGTCTTCGAAATACATAATTCTTTCCATCTCGCTGGAGCTGATGTCCAGCAGCAGCGCAATGCGGCTCGGCGGCGATTTAGTGAACCAAATATGAGCCACCGGCGAAGCCAACTCGATGTGCCCCATGCGCTCTCTTCTCACTTTGGACAGGGTAACCTCGACGCCGCACTTTTCGCAGATTACGCCGCGATATTTCATGCGCTTATATTTGCCGCACAGGCATTCATAGTCCTTAACCGGACCGAATATGCGGGAGCAGAACAGTCCGTCCCTTTCCGGCTTAAAAGTTCTGTAGTTTATGGTTTCTGGCTTTTTTATTTCGCCGAACGACCAGGATCTTATCCTCTGAGGACTAGAAATTGAGACCCTGATAGCGTCAAAATTGTTCAGATTGCTAATAGGTCCCAAAACTTTCTGCAGTTGACTTACCATCTATTGTTCCTCATTCATAATTAAACGTCGGATCCGGCGTCCTTGGGCACAAGATCCTGCTGAAATTCAAAATTCAGTCCCAGGCCGCACAGCTCTTTCATGAGAACATTAAACGATTCCGGAATACCCGGAATAATATTCTCATCTCCCTTAATAATCGACTCATAGGCTTTGGTTCTTCCAGTAACATCATCGGATTTTACTGTCAGAATCTCCTGAAGAGTGTAGGCGGCCCCGTAGGCTTGCAGCGCCCAGACCTCCATTTCTCCAAACCGCTGGCCGCCAAACTGCGCTTTGCCGCCCAGAGGCTGCTGCGTGACCAAGCTGTATGGACCGATGGAGCGAGCGTGAATCTTATCGTCAACCATATGGTGCAATTTCATCATGTATATGCATCCAACGGTAATTTTGTTGATGAACTCCTCTCCGGTCCTTCCGTCTATCAATGTAACCTGACCAGATTTATCCAAGCCGCAACTTTCAAGAGCCTTAACGATATCCTGCTCTCGAGCCCCGTCGAACACCGGAGTTGCAACCGGTATGCCCTTCACAACATTGGAAGCCAGTTCCACCACTTCGTAGTCCGACATGGAGTCTATGTCACGGGATTCTTCTGGTTTGTCATAGATATCCTTAAGTTGGCTCCTCAGATTACCAACTAATTTTTGATTGGACTGAACCTTTTCAATCACTTGGCGAACTTTCTTGCCCAAAGATTTGGACGCCCAGCCCAGATGCGTTTCCAAAATTTGCCCAACGTTCATGCGAGACGTTACGCCAAGCGGATTCAGGATGATGTCCAGCGGAGTTCCATCGGCCATATGAGGCATATCCTCCACCGGAACTATCTTGGAAACTATACCCTTATTGCCATGCCTTCCGGCCAGTTTATCTCCCGGCTGCAGTTTGCGCTTATCCGCCACATAAACCTTGATTATTTTCAGAACGCCGGGGGCGAGATCGTCTCCTCTTCTGAGCTTCTCCACCTTTTCTTCAAAATTGCTCTGAAGCCTCGCCAAAATGGCGTTGAAATCACCGTGCAAATTTGCGATATCGGCGGCGACTTCCTTATTCGCCACCACAATCTGTCTCCACTGGCCTCGTTTCATCGAATCCATATATTCGCCGGTGATAACGGAGTCTTTACACTTTACCGGAGCTGAAGAAACCTTTTGTCCCAACAATTTTTCGCGCAACTTACTGTAATAGGTTGCTTCAAAAATGGCTCTTTCAGCGTCCATGTCGTTTTTAAACGATTCTATTTCTTTTTGCTCTATGGCGATGGTTCTTTCGTCCTTCTCTATGCCGGATCTGGAGAAAATTTTGACGTCCACAATCGTGCCCTTAACGCCAGGAGGTAGACGCAGGGATGTATCCCTGACGTCCGCAGCCCTTTCGCCAAATATCGCCCTCAAAAGCTTCTCTTCCGGAGTCATGAGAGATTCTCCCTTCGGAGTAACCTTCCCCACAAGAATGTCGCCTGCTTGAACTTCAGCGCCTATGTGCACTATTCCCGCTTCGTCGAGATTTTTCAGAGCGTCGTCGGAAACATTGGGAATATCGCGGGTGATCTCTTCGTTGCCCAATTTCGTATCCCGAGCCATTATGTCAAACTCTTCGATGTGGATGGACGTAAAACAATCTTCTTCCACTAGGCGCTCAGAAATGACGATGGCGTCCTCGAAGGTGTAACCATTCCAGGACATAAATCCCACAAACACGTTCTGCCCCAGCGCCAATTCCCCTATGTCAGTCCCAGAACCGTCCGCAATGATATCGCCGGCCTTCACCATATCTCCAATCCTTACCAGCGGAGTCTGATTTAGGCATGTACTGTGATTGGACCTTTTAAATTTTCTCAGGTTGTAGATATCAACGCCGACGGTGGAATTATCGCCGGTTACTCGAACGACAATTCTATTGGCGTCCACTTGATCCACAACTCCGTCGCGCTTGGCGGGAACCGCAACGCCAGAATCGTTGGCCACCACCGCTTCCATGCCAGTTCCCACCAACGGCGCCTCTGCTTTGAGCAAAGGGACCGCTTGGCGCTGCATGTTGGCGCCCATAAGAGCCCGGCTGGCGTCGTCATTTTCCAAAAACGGAATCAACGCCGCGGCTATGGAAATAATCTGCTTTGGGGAAACATCCATAAAATCAATGGCCTCTCTGGGCGCATTGACGAAGTCCCCGTTTCTTCTGCAGGTCACCAGCTCGTCCATCAGATAACCGTCCTCCGTCAGAGCTGCATTGGCCTGGGCGATGGTATGTTTCCCCTCTTCCATTGCGGAAAGATACACCACTTCGTCCTCAACCTTTCCTTTAACGACCCTCCGGTAGGGAGTTTCGATGAATCCGTACCTGTTAATTCTTGCGAAAATAGAAAGGGAGTTTATCAGGCCTATGTTCTGTCCCTCAGGAGTTTCGATGGGACATATGCGGCCATAGTGCGTGGTATGAACATCTCGCACGTCAAGTCCCGCCCTGTCCCTTGTAAGACCGCCGGGCCCAAGGGCAGAAATGCGTCTCTTGTGGGTAATTTCCGCCAATGGATTGGTTTGATCCATAAATTGCGACAGCTGAGACAGGAGGAAAAACTCCCGAATCGCCGACGATACCGGTTTCGCGTTGATTACATCATTGGGAACTGCATTTTCTATATCCACGGATCCCATTCGTTCCCTAACCGCTCGCTCCATCCGGACAAGTCCTATGCGGAACTGATTTTCCATCAGCTCGCCAACGGATCTAACCCTTCTGTTGCCCAAATTATCGATGTCGTCGATCGTTCCGATGCCATCCTTCAGCTGATGCAGAATCTTTAAAATACGCAAAATGTCGTCTTTGGTGAGAATGCCGAGATTCTCCGGCCTATCCACCCCTATTCTACCATTCATCTTCACTCGGCCAACGGCGGAGAGATCATATCTATCCGGATTAAAGAACATGTTATAGAACATGTCCTGAGCGCTATCGATGGTTGGCGGCTCTCCGGGACGCATGATCCTGAAAAGCTCGTACAATGCCTCCTCTCGATTCGTGCATTTATCAGCAACCAGCGTATTTCTAATGTATCCGCCGATCTCCGTGTGGTTTATGCATAGAACCGAAAATTTTGTGTCCTTTTCAACTATTTTGGCGATGAGATTTTCGGTCAATTCGTCGCCCGCTTCCGCGACGACAATGCCGTTATCCGGATCAATAACGTCAAAAGCGTTGTATTTGCCGACCAAATCTTCCACAAACACCACCATACTCTCCAGGCCGTCGTCCTTTAGCTTCTTCGCGGTTCGGGAGGTTATTTTCTCCCCCGCTCCCAGAACGACTTTGCCGCTTTTGGCGTCAATTAAATCTCTTTCTAATTTCACGCCCTTCCATTGGTCTGGCTCGTATTTTCTGGAAAGTAGCCCCTTCTTGTTATGGCTAATTTCATAGCTATCATAGAAATGAGAAAGAATCTCCTCCCGGTCCATGCCGTAAACTTCCGGCGATTTGAATACTTTTCCAGGATTTTCCACCCTTTCTGCTTCCGTGTAAGCGGAATCCAGCGCCATCAGCAACGTCGAAGCTAGAATTTTCCTTTTTCTATCGATGCGGACGTAGATCAAATCCTTCGCGTCAAATTCAAAATCCAGCCAAGCGCCTTTGTAGGGAATGATGTGCGCCGCAAACAAATACTTCCCCGCGCTGTTGGTTTTTCCATTGTCATGATCAAAAAACACGCCGGGAGAACGTTGCATCTGAGACACTATGACCCTTTCGATGCCATTGACTATGAAGGTCCCATCCCGAGTCATTACAGGCAGATCACAGATGTAAACGTCCTGTTCCTTTATGTCCTTTATGGTCTTCTCGCCATTTTCTTCCTGCTCCCAAACAATGAGGCGAAACGTCGCTCGCAGAGGAGCCGCATACGTTAAGCCCCGATTGCGGCATTCGTCTTCAGAGTATTTGAGCTCGTCGAAATGATAATCGCAGAAATCGACCTGCTGCCGTCCAGCAGCGTCCTTTATGGGAAAAGCTGAACGAAAAGCCTCGCGGAGACCGATGTCGTCCCTTAGGTTTTCCATTGAATCAGAATGCAAAAATCCATCATAGGAGGCTCTTTGCAGTTCGATGAGGTTAGGGAGCGTGGCGACTTCCCGAATTCTTCCAAAACTTTTCCTAAATCTCTTGCGCTCGGTGAACGTCCTAGCCATGCACAAAACCCCTGTAAGTTAGCTGAAATCGATCAAAAATCAATGTCCATAGGAAAAAAGACAAAACATGCGAGCCAGCCTACAGCAAAAAGCGACAGAAGGCAACAACGGCAAGCCAAAAATATAGAGACTCAAAAATCAAGCATGCGAGGCAGGATCAAGCATTCTCTCCAGAAAATGAATATCGTAGTCGCCGGCAATTACATCTGAATTTTCCACCAATTTCAGATGGAGAGGAATCAGAGTGTCGATTCCTTCGATGACATATTCCCGGAGAGCCCTTCGCATGCGCGCCAAGCATTGTTCTCGGTCGTTAGCGTGGACGATTAGTTTCGCGATTAAGCTATCGTAGTAGGGAGGGACTCGGCAGCCGTCATAGAGCGCGCTGTCCACTCTTATGCCCGGGCCGCCGGGACAGTGATAATTTTTTATAACGCCGGAAGACGGCAGAAATGTCTCTGAATTTTCGGCGTTAATTCTGCATTCAATGGCGTGTCCCCGGAACTTTACGTCATACTGAGACAGAGAGAGCTCGTTGCCGGCTGCCGCCAGAATTTGCTCCCGCACAATGTCCACTCCGGTAATCATCTCGCTGATCGGATGCTCCACCTGTATGCGCGTATTCATCTCTATGAAATACAATTCGCCACCTTCGTAGAGAAACTCCAGAGTGCCAACGCCGAGATACTGGAGCTCTCCGATTGCCTGAGCGACTTTGTAGCCAAAATCTTCCCTAAATTCTGACGACAACACGGAACTTGGAGTTTCTTCCCAAATTTTTTGATTTCTTCTCTGCAGCGAACAATCGCGCTCCCCCAGATGAATGACGTTGCCAAATTTGTCGGCGATAATCTGAAATTCTATATGTCTGGGATTGGCCAGATATTTTTCCAGATACACGTTGTCGTTTCCAAAGGCGATGCCGGCTTCTCTTTTCACGGATTCGTAGGCTTCCGAAAAGGCGTCCTTCGTCATGGCCATTTTCATGCCGCGACCGCCTCCGCCGGCGGCGGCTTTTATCAGTAACGGGTATCCGATTTCGTCCGCCAACTTCGTTGCCTTATCCAGCGTGCTTAAAGACCCGTCAGAACCCGGAATTGTCCGCAATCCAAGGCGCGCGGCCGTTTTTTTGGCCATGATTTTGTCGCCCATCATGGCTATGTGCTCAGGCTTTGGGCCAATGAAGGTTAATCCATGCTCTTCCACCATGTAGGCAAAGGTAGAGTTTTCGCTTAGGAATCCGAAGCCCGGATGAACGGCGTCTGCCCCGCTGATGCAGGCGGCGGAGATGACGGCTGGAATATTCAGATAGCTTTCCCGCGGCTGCGGCGGCCCCACGCACACGCTCTCATCTGCAAGACGGACGTGCATGGCGTCTGCGTCCGCGGTGGAATGAACCGCCACCGTCTGTATGCCCAAATCTTTGCAGGCTCTCAGAATTCTGACGGCTATTTCCCCTCGATTGGCTATCAATATCTTTTTTATCATGGGAATATTTTAATCGATGATGACAACCGGATCGCCGTATTCAACCGGATGAGAGTCTTTCACAAAAATGTGCTTTATGACTCCAGAACGGGGAGCTTTGATCATATTCATAACCTTCATCGCTTCGATTATGAACAGAGTTTGTCCTTGCGAAACAGTATCTCCGACGGAAATAAACGGCTCAGTTCCCGGCCCCGGAGACAAATACACGGTTCCAACCATTTGGGCCTCGATTACTCCCGGATGATTCTCCAGGCTCTCCGCCTGTTCCACGGGTTGCGCCTGATTCGCGCTGCTATTTTGATTCGCCGGCGATGATTGTGGCGCAGAAGCATCTGCCGGCACGATGGACGTGGCCGGAGTCCTCAAAACTTTTATCCTCAACGAATCGATCTGGTATTCTATCTCCGTCAGATTTGTTTCGTTTAGGAGATCAGCAAGAACTCTGATTGCTTCGGTATCTATTTTTACTTGTGCAGCCAAACTAGATTTCCTCCAGTCCCGGTAATGTCAACGGCAAATGGTGGGCGCAGCAGGGATCGAACCTACGGCCACTACGATGTCAACGTAGTGCTCTACCGCTGAGCTATGCGCCCACTGGAGAAACACGCGCGCCAGTACGATATTCCCCCACAGCCACGTGTACTCCCAAAGCGTCCGGGGCCGAGTCTACATACTTTTGCTGTCGTTTGCAAGAAAATGGCGGAACCGGCAAAGCTACGGCAAATCTTTCCTCGCCATGTCCAAAACCTCCATCGCTGTCAGTCGAGGCGTTGTCTTCAATGTTCGCATGATTTTTTCGAAGGATTCCTTCTGCTTTTTGGATTCGGCAGAGGACAGCAACTTTTTGGCGCAGGCAAAAATGGTTTCCCCACTGCATGCCTTCTGCAAAAGCTCAGGAACGACTTTTTTTCCGGCGAGAATATTGATCAGGCAAACCCACGGCGTTTTTATCAGAAATTTTACCAGGGCGTAGGTAACGGCGGAAGTTTTATAGACCACGATGGCCGGAAGACCTACTCTGGCCAGTTCCAAAGTCACGGTACCGGACGCAGCGACGGCTAGGTCCGACGAATAATAGGCTAGGTTTTTCACATATTTTTTTTTTATTATCAGAGGCTTTTGATCCCAGTTGCTCGTTAACGCTTCAATATGCGGCGCCATATCTTTAATTGTGGGAATAATGAATTTCACGTTTGTATACTTGCACCTCATTAGCCGCGAAAATTCCCCCATTACCGGAAGGAGCTTCTTTATTTCAGAGATTCTGCTGCCGGGTAATAGGGTTATGATTTTGAAGGCGCTACGTTGGCTGCTCCCGCAGACCAATTTTACAAATTTTCGCAGATCAGATGGAGGAGGTTTTTCAAAATTTGGATCGGTCGCTACCGGGTGTCCCACAAAAACCGCTTTCAGCTTATGGTTGGCGAACAGCTTTTCTTCAAATGGAAACAGAACCAACAGCTTGTCTATAAATTTATGCATTGATTTTGCGCGCCAAGGCCTCCAGGCCCAAACGGGTGGAGAAACATAGTGAATTATCGGAATTTTTCCGTCAATTTTCTTGATTTTTTTGTCAACGCGATGGGTAAAGCCGGAGGAATCAATGGTGACCACCGCATGGGGCTTATATTCACAGATTGCAGTCACGGTTTTATCAATAAGCCTCTTGACGTGGAAAATTTTGCCCAAAACCTCAAAAATTCCAATAATCGATAGCTCTTTGATGGAAAACAGTTTTTTTAAGCCTGCCTTTTCCATGCATTCGCCGCCTACGCCAAAAAATTCCACGTCTCCGGATGATATTTCATGAATATCTTCCATTAGCTTTCCGCCCAAATAATCTCCGGACGCTTCTCCAGCAATAATGAAAATTTTTGTTTTCGTTTTCCCAGAACCAACGCCCACAACAAATATCCCGAGCTCGTTGGCGCGATCGACGACCGCCCTTTTATCCAAAATTATGCATTTGTTGGCTTCGACCGCCAGCCCGTCAAAGCCGTGCCTATGCAGTTTGTCGATGGTATCGACTCCTATGGCTGGGAGATCAAGTCTATCATCCTGCTGAGGTTTGGATACTTTGGCAAGAATTCCGCCAGCGGAAGATTTTCGCAATTTTGCGCACCTTTCGATTAGTGCATCTGTGCCATCCGCGTCTTCCGTTCCTAAAATTTTCCCGCGAAAAACCACCGCTGATTGCCCAAGATCCTGTGCTCCGAGCCTTTTGGCGGACTCGAAGCCAATTTGGATATCTTTCATGTCGGAATCCGAAGGCTTGCGCCGCGAAAAAATTCCATCACCCAAGAAAACATCGTCCAATAAATCAGTTCCGGCCATTAGCTCGAATCCCTCCTCCTGGAGCAGATGCGAAACGCCTCGCAGCAGCGCGTCATCGCCGCCAAAAATCGCCTTTCCGAGCTTCAAAAGCCATTTGCTTCCTTTTTGATCAAGGGATAACTTGCTGAAATCAGGGCGTTTTACACGCCCCGCAAAAACGACCTTTGTCACGTTGTTTTCGTGGAAAAAATTAACTGCCCTACCGATTTCTCCAAGATTTACGGACAACTTTTTGGCCGGCGGCCATCCCTGCGGATCACAAAATTCTCCGAGAAATATCAAACAGAAGTTCAGATTTTTTTCGCAGCAGGCTTGCGCTACCAAGCGCGGATACTCGCCGCCTCCGCACACGATCCCTATCATTTATCACTATTCATCTTCAGGGCAGCCAAAAATGTACCATGGGGAATCTTGACGTTCCCTATTTCGCGCATTTTTTTCTTCCCTTTTTTCTGCTTTTCCAGCAGTTTGTTCTTTCTGGTTACGTCTCCGCCGTAGCATTTGGCTATGACGTCTTTCCTAAATGGCGAGATGGTTTCGCGGGCCACTACCTTGCCGCCGATGGCAGCCTGAATCGGAATTTTGAACATATGTCGCGGGATGAGATCTTTGAGGCGTTCGCACAGAATGCGGCCGCGATATTCGGCGTTTCCGCGATGAATTATCATGGACAGAGCGTCCACCTGTTCGCCATTCACCAAAATGGTCATTTTCACCAAATCGCCGTTCCGATAGCCCGCAAGGCTGTAGTCGAAGCTGGCATAACCGCAGCTGATGGATTTTAGGCGATCGTAAAAATCATAAACCACTTCATTCAGCGGCAGTTGATACTCCAAAAGTACGCGGAATCCGACATAGGTCAGCTCGTTCTGTATGCCGCGTTTCTCTTCGCACAGTTCCAGAATATTTCCCAGATATTCATCAGGAGTTATGATTTTAGCGGTAATCCAAGGCTCTTCCATGGAGGAAACGAGGCCGGGATCCGGCATGTCGGATGGATTATGAACTTCCCTAACTTCTCCATTGGTCAGCGTAACCTTATAAACCACGCCGGGAGCTGTGGTCACGAGATCCAGATTATACTCGCGCTCCAGCCTTTCCTCTATCACTTCCAGATGCAGCAATCCCAGGAAACCGCAGCGAAACCCCACGCCCAAAGCCTGCGACGTCTCTGGCTCAAAGGAAAAGCTCGCATCATTCAATTGCAATTTTATAAGGCTATCCTTGAGCTTGGCGTAGTCCACGGTATCAACCGGAAACATGCTGCAAAAAACTACCGGAATGCACGGTTTAAACCCCGGCAGCATCTCGGACGCTTGTCGGTTCTCTTCGGTTATCGTATCTCCCACGCGCGCATCTCCCACGCTCTTGATTCCGGCTATCAGGTAACCGATTTCTCCCGTTTTCAGCTCCTGAGTTTCAGCTGGTTTGGGCGAAAAGATGCCGACCTTTTCCACCGAATAGGTCATTTTCGCCGCCATTAGTCGAACCTTCATGCCGGCTTTGACGGATCCATCCTTTACCCTTACCAAAGCCACCACACCCATATACGGATCATACCAGCTATCGACCAGAAGAGCCTTTAGGGGTGCGTTTTCGTTGCCAACTGGAGACGGAAGCTTCGCCACTAGCGCCTCCAGCACCTCATCAACGCCTGTTCCCAGCTTGGCGGACACGCGAATGGCGTCTCGGCAGTCGAGGCCGATGACATCTTCTATCTGTTTGCCAACTTTCTCAACATCCGCCGCCGGAAGATCAGTCTTGTTGAGCGCAACGATGATCTCATGATCGTGCTCTAGGGCCTGATAAACATTTGCGAGAGTTTGTGCTTCCACGCCCTGCGTAGCGTCCACCACCAGTATCGATCCTTCGCAGGCGGCCAGCGAGCGACTTACCTCATAGGCAAAATCCACGTGGCCGGGAGTATCCATTAGATTCATCTGGTAGATATTTCCGTCCTTGGCTTTGTAATTCAGGCGAACGGTTTGAGCTTTTATGGTGATGCCGCGTTCTCTTTCTATGTCCATGGAATCCAGCATTTGGTCCCTGAACTCCCGCGCGTCCACCGCTCCGCAGAATTGAATCAGGCGATCGGCAAGGGTTGATTTTCCATGATCGATGTGCGCGATTATGGCAAAATTCCTGATGAAAGATTTCATTTTGCGCGCAGCTCTCCGCCGACTGTCTTGATATATTTCAGGATTTTTTCGGAGACTCCTTTCGCGTCGTCTTCCGTCAGAGTTCTGTCGACTGCTTCAAGTGTTACGGAAACTCCTATGGAATTCTGCGCGTCGTCCAATTTAAAATAATCGAAGATATCGACCTCGCAAATTAGCGGGTCAAGTTTGTAGAGGGCATTTACGATATTTCCGACAGCAACTTTTGACTTAAAAACGAAGGCGAAATCCCGCACAATTTTCGGGAACACTTTTGGCGCATACGGTGTCTTTTCACCTTTGTGATCCAGCAGCGCAGCCGCCTGCAACTCGAAACAGACCAAACTTTCAGAAATTCCGAACAGCTTGTTGATTTTCGGATGCAGCTCTCCAAAATGGCCGAGTTTTTTCTTCCTTAGCAAAATTGAACCGCTTCTGGACGGATGATAATAGGGCGGGGCGACAGGCTCTATGGCGATGTTTTTCAGCTTCACTCCAAAAAAATCCAGCAAAGCGAAAATATCAGCCTTTATGTCGAAGGTATCAACTGACCTGCTATTCTGCAGCCAGTTTCTATCATGGGCGCTTCCGGCGCGCAGCCCTGCGATGCGTCGTTCCTGCGCGCACGAATCGTAAAAAACATTACCAATTTCGAATATTTTTACGCCGGCTTGACCATAATTCAACGAACGCTTTGCCGCCAGCAGCAGATTTGGAAGCAACGACGGCCTCATTACATTCAAATCAGCGCTGATGGGATTAATCAAATAAATGGGCTTACCATCTTCCAGAAAAACTTCCGCGTAACTCTCTTTTGTAAACGAGTAGGTGATTGCCTCGGAAAGACCACAGGAAGCGAGCAGCCGCGAAGCCTCAGTCAGACGCTTCCTTTCATGCAGAATTTTATCATGTCCGACGAAAACGTCTTCCATTCTTTTTACCGGTACGCTGTCGTAGCCGGTTATGCGCAAAATTTCCTCCACCAAATCTTCTTCAATGTTGATGTCGGATCTCCAGCGAGGAACCGCATAGGTCGCCTCTGCTACGCTGGATTTGATTTCTCGCAGTCCAAGTTTTTTTAGGGCAGCTTTAGCCGACGCCCAATCCACATCGTAGCCGCAAATACTCAGAAGCTTTTCTTTCCTGAGGGTTACGGCCTGCTTTTGTTGAGGCTCGCGACCGGCGACGAATATTTTGCTGGCTTCCCCCCCACAATTATCCAAAATTAGCCGGGTAATCCCCTCTATCCCGGGGACGCACGAAGCTTCATCAATGCCACGCTCAAACATTGCCCTGGAATCGCTGGTGAGATTTAGGAGAGTTCCGGTTCTGGAGATAAAAATCGGATCGAAGACAGCCGACTCTATGAGAATATCCGTAGTATTCTCGTCGCAGGCGACCTTTGCTCCTCCCATTATGCCAAGCACACACAGCGTAGATTCCGCATCGGCCGCTATCAGCATGTCCTGATGCAGATGATGCTCTACGTTCTTGAGATCCACGAATTTTTCTCTGTGCTTGGCGAATCTAACGGACAAATGGCCCTTGATTTTTTTCAGATCGTAGATGTGTAGTGGCCTACCGGAGTCCATCATCCACCAATTTGCCATATCCACCACTGCGGAAACGCTATTCGCTCCGGCAGACTGGAGAAAAGATTTGATCCACTGGGGACTGCGGCCATTTTTCAGGTTTCGTATCACCCGGAATGCGATGATTGGGGCATACTGTGAGCAGGAACCGCTTCTTTCATACTCAACTTCCAGTGGGAATTTAAATGAGTCTTTAAAAGGCTTCGCATCGGAACTGATAAAATCTCCGGCTCCGGCCGCCGCCAAATCTCTGGCTATTCCTCTTACCGAAAGGCAATCTCCCCTATTCGGGGTAACGGAAACGTCTATTATTCCTCCGCCGTAGCCCAGAACTTCGCCCACCGAAGTTGCAAGATCGACCTCATTGTCCAATTCGATGATCGCTCCCTTGTCGGACGATATGGCAAGCTCGGCGGGAGAGCACATCATGCCCTCGCTTTCAATTCCCCTGATCTTACTTTTCTTCAAAACTTCATGAGAGGATGGAATTACGGCACCCGGCATGGCCAAAATCGTCTTGAGTCCCACTCTCACGTTTTTCGCTCCGCACACGATGCGCGCTTTCTGTCCGCGGGCGTCTTTTATGCCGCAAACATTCAACCTGTCCGCATCCGGATGTTTTTCCACCGTTTCCACTTGCACCAATTTAAAATTTTTGAAAATTTCTTCCGGATCCAGAATGCTTTCCACCTCTAAACCGATGGAAGTAAGGCGATCTGCGATTTGGTGAATGCCCAAATCCGTAGCCAAATGCCGTTTTAACCAATTGAACGAGAAACGCATCTAATTCTCCAATAGTTTGCTAGGAAACATGGTGAAATCCGAAGGTGCTTTTCCAGCGATCTCCAGATTCGAAATATTCTCTTAGATCTGGAACTCCATATTTGAGAGAGGTCAATCTCTCCACGCCGAAACCAAACGCTATTCCCTGATACTTTTCCGGATCTACGTTCCCATACCTAAGAACGTTGGGATGCACTACCCCGCAGCCGCAAACTTCCAGCCATTTATCCCCGCGACCAAAGGCCATCTCCCCATTTTTAACCTCATAATTTAAGTCCACCTCCGCAGACGGTTCCGTAAATGGGAAAAAACTCGGTCTCAACCTTATGCTGAGGTCCTTTGCGGCGAAAAACTTCTTCAAAAAATTCGTGATGAGCCATTTCAGGTGCGCAAATCCCACGTTCTTTTCCACCATTATGCCTTCCACCTGAGTAAACATCGGAGTGTGAGTTGCGTCGCTGTCGCTTCGATAAACCCTGCCAATTGAGAAAAATCTGTAGGGCGGAGTATTGGCCAACATGCTGTGAATCTGAACGGGAGAAGTGTGCGTGCGCAGCAGATGTCGCCCCTTTTCATCGGACGGAGTATTAATGTAGAACGTATCGTGCATCGTTCTGGCCGGATGATGGTCCGGCATGTTCAATGCCGTGAAATTATAGTATTCATTTTCCAGATCCGGACCATCCGCGCAGACGAATCCATAGTAGGACAGTATATCGGCAATTTCCTCCGAAACTTTCGTCAGGGGATGTATTTTCCCGAAGGAGCGAGGTCGCGCCGGCGCAGAAACATCCACAAACTCGGAGCCAAGCTTTTTGTTGAGTTCTTTCAGTTCCAATCTCGAATATTTCAAATTCAACTGTCGGGTGATCTCATTCTTTACGGAGTTGATTTCCGCGCCCAGCTTGCGCTTATCTTCCTGGTCCAATCCCCGCAACTTATCCATTACCTGGGTGATTTTTCCGTTTTTGCCGAAGATGACATTTTTTATGGCCTCTATCTTTTTCAAACTGTCGCATTTTTCAATCTCGGACAAACAGCTTGCTAATAATTTCTCTGTCTCGGTCATAATTGCCTCGCCCACAACAAGAACAAATCCGCCCGGAATATAGCAAATAACATCTGTGAAAAAAAGCATCTTCTTTGGCGAGCTCTTCGATCGGCTCCAGCAATCCTAGCGGTTTCGCGAGCAATAATCTGAATTGTCTTCCAAATCTGTCATATGCTAGAATCTCTCAGATTTTAGAGGAGTTTCCCGTGGCCATTCAGTCTAAGCATCTTAGCAATCTGGAGCCATGGCAGGATCCCAACGCTCAGCCCTACGTTTCCATAAAGAATTTAACCAAAACATTCAACGGGCTCGTCGCCGTGAACGACGTATCCCTTTCCATATATCGGGGAGAACTTTTTTCGATTCTGGGGCGATCCGGATGCGGAAAGACTACTCTGCTGCGAATGCTGGCGGGATTTGAGCCGCCTACGTCGGGAAAAATATTCATCGACGGCGTTGATATGACGGATACTCCAGCCTATAAGCGTCCCGTGAGTATGGTTTTCCAATCCTACGCTCTGTTTCCGCATATGACCGTGGAGCAAAACATTGCCTTCGGGTTAATTCAGGACGGTATGCCCAAGTCTGAGATAAGGGATAAGGTGAGCGCCTATCTGGAACTGGTGCAGATGGTCGGCTATGAAAGACGCAGGCCCGATCAGCTGTCCGGCGGGGAAAAGCAGCGCGTAGCTCTGGCCAGAAGTCTCGTAAAGCAGCCGAAGCTGGTTCTGTTGGACGAGCCGCTGGCGGCGTTGGATAAAAAATTGCGGGAACGCACCCAGCTGGAACTCGTGAACATACAGGAAAAAGTCGGGGCCACTTTCGTTATGGTTTCCCACGATCAAGAGGAAGCCATGACCATGTCCACTCGCATTGGACTAATGAACGAGGGGCGCATTCTGCAAATCGGGAGCCCAACGGAAATTTACGAATATCCAAATTCGAAGTACGTGGCCAATTTCATCGGCTCCGTGAATCTATTCGACGGAATTATCATAGAAGAGCAATCCGATCACGTGATAGTGAAGTCTACGTCTATGGGAAAGAACCTCTACATCAGTCATTCGGCCTCCGTGCCGGTCGGAGCGCAAATTAGCGTGGCGATACGCCCGGAAAAAGTCATACTAACCACTGTGCAGCCCAAAGAAGACTACAATTGGACCAAGGGCATCGTGAAGGATATCGTGTATCTGGGAGACGTCTCCATTTATTATGTGAAATTAGCCTCCGGAGTCATGGTTTTGGCGACGGTGGCGAACCTTGTCCGCGCGGCAGAGCGCCCCATTCAGTGGGAGGACGAAGTCTTCCTCTACTGGAAACCGGAAAATGGCATAGTTTTAGCCATATGATGGATGAATATGGGGACTGTTGCCCTGGAAATACGACGGTGATACCATTGGAACAAGTTTGCGCCGGAGACCGCATGGATCCTCTGCATCAGTTCGTCATATCTCCGATTTTCAGGATCAATGCCGGAACGGTTGATTTGTCGTTTACCAATTCGTCTCTTGCCGTTTTCGCTTCCGTTGCTCTGATATATGCTTTTTTCCGAATGGGGTTGAAAAGCAAAGACCTGATCCCGGACAGATTCCGGTCTCTGGTGGAAATGTCCTACGAGCTAATAGCCAATTTGATCAGCGTCAACGTAGGAGCCAAAGGACACAGATACTTTCCCTTTGTCTTTTCGATATTTATCTTCATTTTGGTCGGCAATTTGTTGGGAATGATCCCCTATATGTTTACGTTTACCAGCCACATAATTGCGACCTTCACTTTGGCCATGGTGGTGTTTCTATTCGTGACTTTGCTGGGAATTTATCTGCATGGATTCAGGTTTTTCACGCTGTTTGCTCCGGCTGGGCTGCCGAAATTTCTTCTTCCTCTGCTGGTTCCCATAGAGATGATTTCCTATCTTTCGAGGCCCATTAGCTTGGCGGTCAGGCTTTTTGCCAATATGATGGCCGGACACACGATGATAAAAGTATTTGCTGGGTTCTCGGTCATGCTGGGAGCGTTGGGAATTGCGCCAGTCGCCATGAACGTAATTCTAACTGGCTTTGAGGCCGTTATAGCAATCCTGCAGGCCTATGTCTTTGCAATATTAACTTGTGTATATCTGAATGATGCAGTACATTTGCACTGAGTTTTGTTAGTAGGAGATTCGATCATGTCAACGGAAGCAGCTCGTATGATCGGCGCCGCCATTGCGGTGTTCGCATTGTTCGGAGTCGGCCTAGGAATGAGCTACATGTTTTCCAACTGGATCAACGCAGTGGCAAGAAATCCTGAGGCCGAGGATAAAGTTAGATTCATGGGCATGTTGGGTTTTGCCCTTACCGAGTCCATTGCCCTTTTCGCGCTTCTGGTCGCGCTATTGATTTTGTTCAAAAACTAGGGTGACAGCCATTGCCTCAGCTGGACGCAGGAACCTTTCCATCTCAGATTTTTTGGATTTTGGCGGGTTTTTTGCTGGTTTATCTGTTTATTTCCCGAAAAGTTGCGCCGGAGATTGAGCAAACTCTTAGGGTTCGCGCCGATCATCTGAATGATTTATCCAAAAGGGCGCAGAGATTGAGATCCGAAGCCGAGAAATTGGAAAGCGGCTCCCGCATCGCGCTGGAAAATGCCCGTTTGAGCTTCAGCGCAAATGAATCGAAGCTTGTGTCCGTTTTCCAAGAACAAAGCAAAAGAGAAAAAACGGCGCTGGAAACCACATTCGCGCGCAAATCACAAAAGGAGCTGCAGATCCTCGCCGAGTCTTCATCCGTCGCCTTTGACGACGTGTGCCGCAATATCGATGGAATTTTAGAGTCGGCCTTGGGCAAGATTTCTGGCGTTCGAAAGGGTAAGTCATGACGCTGGATCCAGAGCTATCTGTAATTGCGTCGTTCATCGGATTTTCCTGGATTTTTGCGAAAAAAGTTTATCCGCTTGTAACCAAGGCTCTTGATGCCCACATAGAAGCTGTAAAAAGAGAAATTCTGGAGGCTGAAACACTGAAAAACGAGGCCTCCGTCGCTCTAGAAAAGGCGCGCGCCGAAAAAAATGCCCTGGAAGACGTCATCGAAGAAAATCGTCGGATTTCGGAAAAAAAAATCAAACGGCTGCAGGCGGAACAGGAAGAATCCCTCAAATTGCTGAGGGAACGCCACGAAGCTCTACTAAAAACTCAATTGGAAGCCGAGCTGGCAAAACAAAAAGATCAATTGATCAAAAAATTGTCAATTCTAATCAGGGAAAGGCTTTTGGAAAAAGTAAGCGCCGCCAATTACCGGTCTTCAACGTCTATAGCCGAGGAAGATTTAAAAAAGCTACTTTGAATTCAGCTTATGTGGTGGTGATATGACTAAAAAAATAGCACTCGTAACCGGCGGGACCAGAGGCATCGGAGCCGGAATTTCCGTCGCTCTGAAAAACGCGGGCTATGCGGTGGCGGCAATTTATCAGAGCAACACCGCCGCCGCCGAAAAATTTTCCCAAGAAACTGGAATAGCGGTTTTTTCCTGGGATGTTTCCGATTATGAATCGTGCGCCGGAGGAGTGGAGAAAGTTTGCGCGAATCTCGGCGGCCACGTTGATATCCTAATCAATAATGCCGGAATTACCAGAGATTCCATGCTGCATAAAATGACTCCGAAGGATTGGAACGACGTTGTCAATACAAACTTGAATTCCGTCTTCAACATGTGCCGGTGCGTCGTTCCATCCATGAGAACCCGAGAGTTCGGCCGCATTGTAAACATCAGCTCCGTAAATGGCCTTAAAGGACAGATCGGCCAAACGAATTATTCCGCCGCCAAAGCCGGCGTACTCGGATTTACAAAAGCCCTGGCGCTGGAATCCGCTTCCAAAAATATTACGGTCAACGCCGTCGCTCCCGGATACATAGCGACGGACATGACAGACGTTCTGAAAGGTGATATAAGAGAAAAAATCGTCGCCGGAATTCCCGCAGGTAGATTCGGGAAGGTGGACGAGGTTGCGGGCGCCGTTCTATTTCTGGCGAGCGAAGGCGCGTCTTTCATAACGGGAGCTGTGCTGAACGTAAACGGCGGACAATATTTGTAGGAATACGAGAAACAATCATGGAAAAAGGTCGTTCGTTTGAAACTGTCGTGGGAACCATGGTTCTGGCTGTGGCAATCTTCTTTTTCCATTATGTCTACAGCAGATCCAGTTGGAAGGGAGTCGACGGCTACCAGCTGATGGCGAAATTCGACAGAGCGGACGGATTGTCCGAGGGAACTGACGTCAAAATCAGCGGCGTGAGAGTGGGAAAAGTATCAAGCTTGGAGCTGGATCCGTCTTCATTTTTTGCGGTAGTGAAGTTTTACGTATCAGAAAAAATCAAGCTTCCGAGCGACAGCAGCGCCAACGTGGCCAGCGAGGGTCTTTTCGGAGGAAAATACCTGGCGATTACACCCGGCGGCAGTAAAGAAATTCTTAAACCCGGAGATGAGATCGAAAATACTTCCGGCCCATTGGATCTTGAATCCCTCCTGGGAAAGTTTATCTTCTCTTCTTCCGATTCAGGGAAGAAAGAATAGGAAAGGCCTGATTTGTGAGTTTGTTTAATGGAAAGACTCTCCGGAAGGTTATCCTTAATCCCCTGGCGCAGTTGCTGTTTGTAATAGTCCTTGCTTCCAGCTTTTATTCCCAATTGCCAGACGACGTCATTGAGTTTTTTCTAACCGTAAGCGTTTTTCTCAAGGAAATGCTCACTTTTGTCTTGCCGTTTTTGCTTTTTAGCTTCATTGCAGCGGCGTTATCGTCCATTCCGCGGGGCGGGATGCTCTTCGTGTTTGGGCTAATGGCAATGGTTTCCATATCTAATTTTCTGAACATTTTAATATCCGGAAGCGTAGGTTTCTTTCTGCTGTCCGGACTGAAAACCAGCGGATTGGAGGGAACTGGAGCTCTCTTTCAGCCGTATTTTGACATACGTTTCCCGCACATTGCGGAATCCACCACGGCCTTGCTGGCAGGAGTCGTTGTGGGCCTCGTCAATTCCATGTATCCCAATAAATATGCTACCGCGGCCGTGAAATTTATTCACAATTTGGTTCTAAAATTCATGAAAAAAATCTTTATCCCTCTGCTGCCGCTATTTGTCGGCGGTTTTTTGCTGAAGCTGTGCGCTGAAGGCAAAATGACCGGCTTTGTGGAGCATAATTTTCTCATCTGCGCCATGATGTGCGGATTTTTACTGTGCTATCTGACCCTATGGCTAATGATAGCGTCGTCTTTCAGACGGAAAGAAGTCGTTGGAATCATAAAAAATATTTTTCCGGCAATGGCAACGGCCTTCAGTTCCATGTCCAGCGCCGCAGCCCTGCCGCTATCTCTGGAAGCCGCCAGAAAAAATACCGGCGATAAAATTTTAGCGGACGCCGTAATGCCTTTGACCCTAAATTTTCACATGGTGGGCGATACCATATTGGTTCCGATTATGGCCATGCTGGTGATGCTGGCCTTCAATCATCCGCTGCCCACCATTCAGAATTTCATTATGTTTGGGATATTTTTCGTTTTGAACAAATTTGCCGGCGGCGGCGTGCCCAGCGGAACCATTGTGGTGACGATCCCGGTTTTGAAAGAATTCTTTGGATTTGACGACGGCATGGTGGCCTTTATCGTTGCTTTTTACGGAGTTATCGATCCGATAGCCACGGCCGGAAATGTCACCGCCAACAATCTTTTTGTCATAATTTTTCAAAAGATAAAGAATAAGGTGAAAATTCGATTTCGGAGGAACAATGGAAATGGAAAGCCTAGAGAGTAGGATTGAAAGACTTTGGAACAATCAACAGGAAGACGTTTCCTGCGTTTCTGAGGCGATGGAAAATCTGAATTGCGGAAAGCTGCGCGTGGCCAACAAAATAGACGGCCAATGGAAGACGAACGAGTACCTTAAGAAGGCGATTCTTCTATTTTTTAGGCACGCGAAATCCAAAATCATGCACGGGAACGAATGTGAATTTTTCGATAAGGTTCCGCTAAAAACTAAAAATTGGAGCGAAGCTGACTTTATCGAAGCTGGATTTCGTGCAGTTCCGGGAAGTTTGGTCAGATACTCCGCCCACATCGCCAAATCGGTGGTCCTCATGCCGAGCTTCGTGAATGTCGGAGCCTACGTTGACGAAGGCACGATGGTGGACACCAACGCATTGGTGGGAAGCTGCGCCCAGATTGGGAAAAAATGTCATGTTTCCGACGGAGTGACCATCGGCGGGGTGTTGGAACCTCTGCAGGCGAATCCCGTCATAGTGGAGGATGGATGTTTCCTGGGAGTTCGCAGCTGCGTGACCGAAGGCGTCATCGTTGGCGAGGGCGCCGTCCTTGGGGCCGGCACCATTCTCACTTCTTCCACAAAAATTTTGGATAGGGAGACAGGAGAGATTTCTTGCGGGAAAATTCCTCCATATTCGGTGGTGGTCCCGGGCACATACATTTCTGGAAACGTAGGCCTATCATGCGCTGTGATAGTGAAGCACGTGGACGAAGGAACACGCCAAAAAACGTCGGTAAACGACATATTAAGGCTGCTGTGATGGACGTTGTTTCGCTGTGCTCGGATTTAATTAAATGCAAAAGCGTCACTCCGGCCGACGACGGCGCCCTTGAACATGTAACGTCTTTCCTGCGATCTCTTGGATTTGAAACAACAGCCTTAACTTTTTCATCTCCGGACCGATCCAATTCGGTAAAAAATTTATTTGCAAAATACGGCAATTCTAAAGGAAAAATTTTGGGATTTTTGGGACATACGGACGTGACGCCTCCGGGAAACGGTTGGGAGGTGGATCCATTTGCGGCGCTTCAGAGAAGCGGATTTTTGATTGGTCGCGGCGCAGTGGACATGAAAGGAGGAATCTCCGCTTTTTGCTGCGCGGTCCAGAAATTTATAGAGCAAAAATTTGACGGAACCATTGAATTTTTCATAACCGGAGACGAAGAAATCGGCTCCCCCGAAGGAATTCCATCGCTAATCAAGTGGATGGATGAAAATAAACATACGCCGGACGATTGTTTGGTTGGAGAGGCGTCGTCCCGCGAAAATCTGGGAGATAGAATTTTTCTCGGTCACCGCGGCAGCATGAACGTCACGATAAAATCCAGCGGAAAGCAAGGACATTCCGCCTATCCTGAGAATTACGAAAACTCTCTCTCCAAGCTGTGCAGATATATTGCGAAAATGATGGATTACGCATGGAAGCACGAGGACAAGAGATTTCCTCCAACCAATCTGGAGCCGACGCTGCTGTTCACCAATAACTACGCTGTCAATGTTGTGCCGGACGAATCCTCCGCCAACCTAAACGTTCGCTTCGGCAGCGATTATGATTTCGATAGCCTGAAGCAGATCCTGCTGGAGGAGGCAAAAGAGTTTGGACTTTCTCTGGAGTTCCATCTGAGCGGAGAATCCTACTATTGCGACAATGAAGAACTCAAAAGCCTACTATCGCTGGCCATAGGGGAAACCGTCGGCATCGATCCGGCATTTTCAGCAGCCGGCGGCACGTCGGATGGCCGTCATATGATAAGACATTGTAACGTAATCGAATTTGGGCCACTGGATACCACCATGCACCAAAAGAATGAAAGAATAAAAATATCCGATTTACAAAAACTTGAAGAAATATATTTGACGTTTCTACAAAAATATTTTGCATGATTAGGGAGATTTCAGAAGAAGACGCCGAATCATTGGCGAAAATTCATCGGCGCTGTTTTGGGAAAGGATGGAGTGAAGAAAGTTTCCGTAGCATGCTGTTTCAAAAGTGTTTTGCCGGCTTGGCTGAAGAAGATGAAACGGTCATTCGCGGATTTATCCTGGCGCAAGTCGTTATTGATGAAGCAGAGATTGTCACTTTCTGCGTCTTACCGGAATTTCGCGGCCGAGGCGTAGGGAAATCTCTTCTGGCCGAATTAATGAAGCGCTTTGCGAAGGGTCACGTGAAAAAAGTATTTTTGGAGGTGGCTGAAGATAATGATGAAGCAATCGGATTATACAAATCAATGGGTTACGAAGAAATGCGTCGGCGACAGAATTATTACCGCACAAAACGCGAAACAAAGAACGCCGCCGTGTTGGCCAAAAATCTATGAAAAGGAGATGGGTGGGAACTCATTGAATCGCCTCCGCTCTCGAGATTCTACAGGAATACTTTCAACTGCTTTAGTTCCCTAATGGCTTTTTCATAGGCCTGTCTCTTGAAATCAACCACCGTTTGCAGCAGTTCTTCGACTGTAATCCACTTCCAGGAAGAAAATTCTCTGTTTTCCTTGGCGACGTTCAATTCTCCATCGTCTCCAAGGAAATCGAAAACCACAAATGAAAGCTCTTGTCCAGCGTATTTTACCGCCTTGCCATTCTTTTCGAATTTTCGCTGAAAGGATTCGGGGAAATCGTAGCGATATTTACGCGCAGTCGAACCCAGCGCTTGAATTGTCCTGGCGTTGACTTCTTCAAACAGCTCCCTTCGGGCCGCTTCCAGAAAGTTTTCCCCCTCATCAACGCCGCCCTGGGGCAATTGCCACGCTCCTGGAATATCAGCGCGTTGCCCCACCAACACCTTGCCGTCTTTTATTAAAAAAATAGCGACACACTTTCTATATGGCAACATGGAAAACCTCTTCATGGAAACACTAACAGGAGCTACGACAAAATCTTCGGCCAATCCTTTGGTGAAAGCGGTTATTTGTTCGAATGGAACAACGACGCTATCGTTGTCTTTGATTTTGGAAACGTCTGCGGCGCTGGATCGGTATCCGATGTTGTGGTAGATCAACCCACTCTCTTTGGACAGCTGGCTCAACATTTCGTTGGATTTCTCCAGATCCAGAAGAGCGAGGCCTCTCTTCGCCAACTCGTTGCCTATAATAGACATATCCTTTTTGGACTTCGTGAGCAACGTTGGGGTTGTGTTTGCCACGCCGATCGCATACTTGGCGGAGGCAGTCAAATAGCGCAGCTTCTCCAGCATATCATCCGGATCCGCGTTGGCCAGGAACGGAGAAATTGTATTTTTTTTATCGTCCGGAATGGAAGATTGCGTTGGAATCTGAAGAAAAAACTCATGACCATTTTTGACGACTATTGAGGCGATTTCTTCCAATTTACCGAGGTAGTGGGGAAAAATGAATGTAACTTTTGCGTTCCCCAGCACTCTAATAAAAGCGGCAAAGGACTCCGGATCCGTATCCTCGACCTGTACGGCAACGAACACTCTTTTTAATGGCGGCGAAGCTTTGAACGGCGAAGAATACACGTCGAATATCTGCCTTCCGTAGCCAATAATTCGCGGCAACTCGCCGTACTTTGTTCGTTCGTAGAATCCGATGTCTGGATCGGCGTTTTCTTCCTTCCCCAACCGAACAAAAATGCCCGGCTTCTCACGCTTCGACTCCAAATTCGCCAAATCTTCGTTTATTAGGATTCTACATTGGTAGTTAGAAACATATTCGCTGCGGAAATAGTGATACAGCTCGACCCCGGCCACAAATAAAACCACCGTTGTGATGAAAATAAGCCAGGCGCCGACCAGCTTCCTATTTCTTTTCATTTTTCCCATCGCTCATGTCCACAAACCTTTTCAACACTTTTATGACGTCGAAGGCTTTGCTCAACTGATAATCTTTTTCAACGCGTTCTCCGAGGGAAAGCTTCCGATACAAGAGCTCCTGATCTTCCTCTTCGCCGTCTTTTTTATCCTTTTTCTTTCCCAATTCGTCAAGGCTCTTTTTATTCTGCATGTCGCTGAACCTTTTATTTTTGGCTTTTTTATCCACATCCATGGCGTTGTTAAAGAATTCTTCTCGTATGACAAACATACCCTCCGGTTTCTTTATTATGGCATAATCGGCCTCGATATCCGGAGATATGCCGTTCGCCTGAATGCATTCGCCGCTTGGAGTGTAATGTTTCGCCACCGTTAATTTTATGGCAGTTTTTTCGGAAAGTGGAATAACCTTCTGCACCGATCCTTTGCCGAACGACCTTGTCCCGACAATTATGGCCCTTTTATTATCCCGCAAAGCGCCGGCCACTATTTCCGGAGCGGAGGCTGTGCCATTGTTAATCAAAGCGACCAGAGGCAATCCACTGGTCAAATCTCCGGCGTCCGCCGCAAAAAGCTTCGTATTTTCGGCGGTGCGACCGCGGGTGGATACTATTTTCCCGCCATTCAGAAAAATGTTTGATACGGAAACGGCTTCGTCCAGCAATCCTCCGGGGTTGTTTCTCAAATCCAGAATAATGCCGTGCAGATTTTTGCCTTTGTTATCGCTGATGAATTTCTTAATATCCTTGGTGGTGTTTTTATCAAAGGTCGAGATTCTAATGTAGCCAATGTTATCGAGGACTTCAGCCTTTACCGATTGCACCTTTATGATATCGCGCTCGATTTCCACGTCAAAAGGAAGCTTATCTTCCCTTTTTATCTTCAGTTTCACTTTGGTTTTCGGTTTGCCGCGTAATTTTTCCATGGCTTCTTCGGAGCTGATCCCGTTAATGCATTCGTCGTTGATATATATGATCAGGTCGCCGCACTTTAGGCCGGCCTTATAGGCGGGAGTATCGTCTATGGGGGAGATTATCCTAATGAATCCGTCGTCTATCATGATTTCTATGCCGACGCCGCCAAATTCTCCGTCCGTTTGGTTCCGCAACGAGGCGAACGCTTTCTCATTGAGATAGGAGGAGTGCGGGTCCAGGGAAGCCAACGCGCCGGCGATGGACTTCTCGGTTATTTCACATTCGGATAGATTTTTCACATATTCCAAACGGATAAGGTTAAATATCAGCTGCAGAAAAACCGGATAACGCATGTCCTGCGGGATGTTTTTTTCGACGCTTTCGGGAATGATGAGACCGCATTCTTTGCAGTCGTCCTTCTCCTGCAATAAGTTATCGGAAGATTTTTCCAGTTTCTTGATGCTCGATGGAATCTCTTCGACGCCAACGTTTTTGGCGGAGCTTCCGGCGTCGCAGACGTTACATGCGCAAACGAAGAAGAATGACGAGATGAAAATCAACGCGCGCCTCATTTGGAAATGGATTTTCAGCAGTTTCATTAGATTTTTCCTTTCTCTAGAGTTTCCAATAACCAGTGTCTCGGATCAAGGGGCTCTCCAGATTTTTTCAACTCCATTTTTATTACAAAATCGTCCCGAGAAACAGTCCCCATTCTACCAATATAATCTCCGATTTCCACAATGTCGCCGGTTGAGACAAATAACGAATCCATGCCGTAGAGAAATATGCGATGATCGCCATTACTGATTATGATCATGTTTCCGTAATTTAAAAATTTCCCTTTAAATACAACCAATCCTTTGGCCGGAGAGGTAACGACGGCGCCGGGATGAGTCGCAAACGCGGTATGGTATGCCATTTCGTTGTTGGGGCCTTTGTCTCCAAATTCAGAAACGATTTTACCGACGACCGGATAGACCAAAGCCAGCTCCGTCGAAATTTTTATGTTTCTCAGCACTCCGATGGTATTTTCCGCCTCCAATTCTGCGTCCAATTCCTCTATGGACTCTGATTTACTGGCAATGTGGTAGACTATGTCATCCTGAATGATGTTTTCCGACCTTGTTTTGGCCAATTGGTCTGTTTTGGAGCTTATTTCCGCGCAGAGCGCTTCATAGGAGGCTTTTTTTTCCGCAAGATCGTTCAAGTAGTGCTGTTTGTTTCTCCTTAGCAGGGACGCTTCCACTCTGTTTTTGCCCAGTTGTGCGCTGATTCCCTTAAAATAAGACGAGAAATTTTTTACAATAATGGAACACCTTACGAAATCATTTTTGTTGTCCTCCTGCGCTAAAACCAGTAAATTAGAAAAGCGCTGTATGTCTACGAGAATCGTGTAGCAGCGGGCTAGAATCTCGAATATGTTGCGAATGAGCGGCGCAAAAATCTTTTCCTTCTGATTAATTATCTCTATTTCCGCTGTGGCTCTGGACATTTCTCTTTCCAGATCCTGCGCTTTTTTGCAGAGCGAACGTATTTCCTGCGGCTGCTGTAAATTCTTTTTAGATTCGGCCCGGCAATCGGACAGGGTAACGCCGCATGCCAGAATAAAAACTCCGAAAATTATTTCACGCATTCTATGATTCTAACTTTTCAAAACCTCTTCCCACAGAGCAGTAGGCAAAGCCCGAAGCTTTTACCTCCGAGACCGGATACATACTCCTCAAGTCAATGAGCAAAGGATTTCTCACGCGATGGCGCAATTCCTTCAGATTAAGCGCCCTAAATTCGCTCCAATCCGTAATTATCACCACGGCGTCTGCGTCGCTGCAGTTGTCATAGGCATTCTTACTCCAGACAACGTCGCTGAAAATCTTCTCCGCCTGCTTCGAAAATGATGGATCATAGATTTTTATACGCGCTCCGCGCTTGATCAGTTCCTCGATGATATCTATGCTGGGACTATCGCGCATATCGTCGGTATCTGCTTTGAACGTCACGCCCAGTACCGAGATGTTTTTGCCTTTTACGTCATGATCGCAGGCCTGAAGAATCTTCTCGACCATCCTTTGCCGTCTGTCTCCATTGGATCTGATGGTTTCGTTAACCAGCGGCATGGCTGCCCCAAGCTTGTGGGCGAAATCCTCCAGGGCAGAAGTATCCTTTGGGAAACAGGAACCGCCGTAGCCGGGACCGGCCTGCAAAAACTGATCTCCTATGCGCTTATCCAGGCCCATGGCCAGCGCCACTTCATTGACGTCAGCCCCGCAGCATTCGCATAGATTCGCAATTTCGTTTATGAACGTAATTTTCATGGCTAGAAAAGCGTTGGATGCGTATTTGGATAACTCTGCGGTTTCCAGACTCGTAAAGACGATGGGAATATTGAACACATAGAGCGGACGATAAACGTGGGATAGAATTTCCCGCGCCCTTTCGCTTTCTACGCCCAAAATGACGCGATCCGGATGCATAAAATCTTCGACGGCCGCGCCCTCCTTCAAAAACTCCGGATTAAAGACTACATCCAGTTTAACGCCTCGGTTCAGAAGAAAATTTTTTACGGCCCTCGTCGTTCCCACCGGTACCGTCGACTTTATCACCAGCACTGCATCTTTATTTACGGAGGCTGCCAGCTCGTCAACGGCTTGATAGACACAGGATAGATCGGCGCTGCCGTCGCTTTTGCTGGGAGTTCCAACGGCGATGAAGACGATGTCCGCATCACGCACGCTCTCTTTGGCGTCTGTGCTAAAGCTTAGACGCTCCGCCTGAATATTTTTTAGCAGCAATTTGTCTAATCCGGGCTCGTACAGGGGAATATCTCCCCTTTGCAGAGCGGTGATTTTTGCGACATTATTGTCGACGCAGACAACGTCGAAACCAAACTCCGAAAAGCAAACTCCCGAGACCAATCCGACGTACCCTGTTCCAATTACTGTGATTTTCATGCTTTAATTCCCGCGAAAATTCTCTATGACGCATTTTAGGCTTCTATCCAGACAGGCCACATGTAGGATGGCGTCCAGCAGCCCTTCCTTTGAGCCGCAATCAAACCTCTGTCCCTCAAATTTAAAGCCCGTTAGTCCAGTGGACGGAATCATTTCCAGAAGAGCATCCGTCAGCTGAATTTCATTGCCAACGCCGGGCTTTAGATTGATCAGCACCTCGAAAACCTTCGGCGATAGTAGATATCTCCCAACTATCGCGTGGGTAGACTTTGCCGCGTCCACCGACGGCTTTTCATCCACCGACTTCGCGACCACTAGCCTTCCGGATTCGCTTTCCACATCCAAAATGCCATACTTGCTGACTTCTTCCCGAGGCACCGTTGCTACGGCCGCCATATTTGAGCCGTCGTAGCAAGCTATCATCTCGCCAATGCAGGATTTGTCGTGCAGTATGAAATCGTCCGCCGACATAACGGCAAATGGCTCGTCTCCTATCAAATTTTTCGCGCAGAGAACGGCATGCCCGAGACCGCGGGGTTCGTTTTGGCGAACGTAGCATACGCTTCCCATTTTTATGTTAAAATGCCGCGAGTGGGTAAACATGTAGTCGAAATAATCTTCTATGGAATTTTTGCCGTGGCGCGTAACCAAAATAAACTGCTCTATACCAGCCGCCATAGCCTCTTCAAATGCGTAATGGATCAACGGCTTATCGATTATTCCCAACATTTCCTTGGGGATCGCTCTGGTGATGGGAAGAAATCGCGTTCCCAAACCACCGACCGGAAACACAACCTTGCGAATTTTCATAGAAATGTCCATGCAAACCAAGCCGTCGCATGATAACGTGCCAAATGCGCATAAGCAACAGATGTACAGTTGAAAGATATGTGAGCGACGGCGCCTACCCTAAAACGCAGGCGTCTTTCATCGCCTCAACTCCCGGAAGTTCGCTTCCTTCTATGTAGGATAAAAACGCGCCGCCCGCAGTAGAGATATGCGACAGGTCTTGGGCAACGCCGAATTTGCTCATGGCGAAACCGGTATCTCCGCCGCCTACGATGGAAATTAGGCGTTTTTCCCGGGTTAATTGCGCCACTTCCTTCGCAATGGACATTGTCCCAAAGTTAAACGGCGCTCTTTCAAACAGGCCAACCGGACCATTCCAGAGCAACATTTTGCTTTCTCCAATGTTTTTTTTGAACAGATCGACCGACGCCGGACCTATGTCAAATACGCTGGCTTCATCTTTCTCGCAGGAGATAATGGCGTGCCTAAAGGAATCGCGATCGTTAATCAGTGCTGAAAAATCTATTGGCATTATCAATTCGCAACCGCACTGTCGGGCGTTTTCTATAATTTCCGCAACGTCGCTTTCATATTCTTTTGGATCAAAAATTTTCAGCGTTTTATTCCCGAGAAACGAAAGGAAAGCTCCGGCGATGCCGCCGCCCAGTGCCAGCTTGTGCACTCTCTTTACTAAATTTTTCAACAGCTTAACCTTTGTTGATAGCTTAGAGCCGCCTATGAGGCACATCTTGGGGAAACTTGCATCCGAAAAGAAATCTTCCACGATCTGCACTTCATTTTTGAATGACAATCCGAGAGCGTGAGGCAGGAACTGCGGAACGGCAAAAATAGAAGCATGCCGGCGATGGGAAACAGAAAAGGCTTCGTTGATGTAGAAATCCGCCAAGCCGGCCAGTTTTTTAGCAAATTCCATATTGCAGGACTCTTCTTCCGTATGAAACCTTAAATTTTCCAACAAAATGATTTCGTCGGGTGATGTTTGGGAAATGGTGGCGGATGCATTTTCGCTCAGATAATCGCCCATAAGCACAACTTTTGCCTTATACTCGTCAGCAACGTCGCTTCTAACCACTTCTAGACTTTGATCTGGATTAAATAAGGAGGTCTTTCCCAAATGGGACGCCAATATTATTTTCGCTCGCGCTTCCCTCAAAAATTGCACCGTTCCAGCTGCATTTTTAATTCTCGCCCTATCCTGAACAACGCCGTCTTCCAGTGGAACATTAAAATCGACGCGAACGAGAACTTTTTTGCCTTCTAAATCGCTTTTTTTTATAACTTTATAATCGCCCATGGTTTGACTCTAGCTTGAGGTGATCTGGTATGTGCAGGATCTTGTAAAAAAATGAAAAAAAAATTAACAACACTCAAATTTTTTTGCGGTCAAGCATGGGGCATGCTAGCACAAAACCAGCTCAATCAAAACTTTTTTGTATATTTAAAAAAAAAATACTTGTGAAATGCTTGTAAAACTACTATCTGATACAATGAATTTTGCTGTATTCAAAATTTATAGGAGACACAATGCCAGAGATAGTTTTGACAGGACATGCAGGGAGAATAGAGGCTAAATATCACCATAGTAGGGATTCTCTAGCTCCGTTGGCAATAATTTTGCACCCCAATCCGCTTCAGGGCGGAAGCATGAACAATCGCGTAACAGTGTCGCTATATAATGCCTTCGTTAAAAACGGATTTTCCACCATAAGGTTCAACTTCAGAGGAGTTGGAAAATCAGAAGGAATCCACGATAAGGGGGAGGGCGAATTGACCGATGCAGCGGCCGTTCTCGACTGGATACAGTCCATAAACCAAGGGCAACGCGCCATCTGGATTGCCGGATTTTCCTTTGGATCGCTCATAGGGATGCAGCTGCTCATGAGACGTCCAGAAATTTCCGGATTTGTATCCGTGTGCCCTCCGGCAAACATATATGACTTTTCTTTTTTAGCTCCGTGTCCGGTTTCCGGGATGATTATCAATGGAGAAGATGATCAAATATGCCCCATTGTCAATGTGAACAAGTTGGTGGACAAGCTCAATAGCCAGAGGGGCATATCCATAGACTATAGACTAATTCCCCACTGCGATCACTCCTTCCAGGATCACTTGACCACCATCCAGGAGTATGCTACGGAGTACCTGACGGCTAGGAATCTGACGAAAAGCGCGGCGACAGTGTAGGTTGGTTAGTTAGTTTGGCATGAAATATAAATCTTCTTTTCTGAACGAAGCCAGCATGCGGGGCTTCTTCTACCAGTCCACCAATCTGGAGGCGATGGACGAGTTTCTGGTCGCCAAAGGAAGGCGCGGGTATTTGGGCTTTGATATTACCGCTAAAAGTCTTCACGTGGGGCACCTTATCCCCATATTTTTGCTGAGATTGTTCCAAAAACACGGACATAAACCGGTGATGTTGGTTGGCGGAGGCACCACAAAAATCGGAGACCCCTCTTTCAAAAACACAGCGCGCCCAATTTTGACGGACGAAGAGATTTTTGAAAATATGAAGGGCATAAAGTCCTGCCTCCTTCCATTTCTTAGGTTTGGAAACGGCGACTCCGATGCAATTTTGACCAATAATGCCGATTGGTTAGACAAGCTGGAATACATCCCTTTCCTGCGGGAAATAGGCAAATACTTTTCCGTCAATCGCATGATAGGTTTTGAATCTGTGAAGGCAAAATTGACGGAGAATAGCTCCCTAAGTTTTCTCGAATTTAACTACATGATCCTGCAGGCCTACGATTTCTACAGATTATATTCCGATATGGACTGTCGCATTCAGTTCGGCGGGCAGGACCAATGGGGGAATATAGTGTGCGGCGTGGAATTGGTGCGAAAAAAGCTAAACGCCGAGGCTTTTGGATTCACAAGCCCTCTACTTACCACCAGCGACGGAAAAAAAATGGGGAAAACCTCATCCGGGGCCGTTTGGCTATCGAAGGACATGCTTTCGGCCTACGATTTTTGGCAGTATTGGCGCAATGTGAACGACGCTGATGTGATAAAACTGATGTATCTGTTTACGGACGTCGAAATTGACGAAATCAAGAAAATGGAAACCGCTTGTGGAGAGGAGCTAAACGAGCTCAAGATACGGCTGGCGGATGAAATTACTTCCATTGCCCACGGTGAAGAATCTCTGCACCCTATACATCAAGCAGTTTCCGGTGTTTTTGAAGCCGACGGAGATCTGTCTTCCATAACTTCAATTCCCCGCTACACTTTGGAGAGGTCAAATCTGAACGCCGCGTCCATAATCGATATCGTCGTAAGCAGTGGGATTTGCGCCACGCGCGGCGAGGCCAAGCGACTGTTGCGGAGCGGAGGGATTTACGTTAACGGCGTAAGCATCGGCGAGGAATATAGCGCGCCAACGACGCTGACGGCCGGAGATACGCTAAAGCTGTCCTGCGGGAAAAAGAAGCACATTCTTATAGTCCTGGAATAAATCGAATTCTCATTTCGTAACGATAAAATCTAGTTTTATGTTCACCTTTTGCTTTTTTTACCCTTCCTTCTTCCGCTTTTAGAGGGCGACGAGGCGCTGTTGCTGGCAGCGTTGTTGTTGTCGGCGCCAGCGGCCTGAGACTGCTGATTCGCAGTTTGAGCGGCTTGGGCGGCTTGTTGCGTCGCATTCGCAACAGCTGCAGCCGGAGTTGCCGCTGCCGCTGCCGCCGCTGCCGGAGTTGCCGCCGTCGCTGCCGGAGTTGCCGCTGCCGCTGCAGCCGGAGTCGCTGCCGCCGCTGCCGCTGCTGGAGTCGCTGCCGCCGCTGCCGCTGCTGGAGTCGCTGCCGCCGCTGCCGCTGCTGGAGTCGCTGCCGCCGCTGCCGGAGTCGCTGCAGCCGGAGTCGCTGCCGCCGCTGCCGCTGCAGCCGCCGGAGTCACCGCTGCCGGAGTCACCGCTGCCGCTGGAGTTGTGGCTGCAGTTGGAGCTGCTGCAGGGGAGATTGCCGTACCGATACCGGAAATTGCCGATTTAGCGGCGTTTGCCATCTGAGATAGGAACCCTGAGCCAGCGGCAGACGCCTGTTGCCCGGCAGCAAGAGCCCCGCTAAGCGAATTTGTAACGCCGCCGACTATGGCTCCGGCGACTCCCGGCGCCGTCGCAGCCGTCGTTGCTGCGGCCGTTTGCTGCCCTGCGGCGATTGCCTCAGCCAACGTTTTTGCTGGAACAAGTTGCCCCGTCGTTGGATTTTTTACATATCCATATGATCCCGATGGCAAAGAGCTGAGCGGAACCAGTTGTCCAGCCGCGTTTAGCACCATTTGGCCGCCTGCCGCCGTCGTAGTCGTGGTGGTTATGGTGGTTGTGGAGCCCGCGTTTGGCGCGCTCCCTCCGAAGGCATTCCTAGGATTGCCGGCATTTGCCGCAATTGCGGAGCTGCCGGCTGATAATCCAGCCTCTAGCGAGGTTGCCGGAACCGGCATGCCGTTGGCGCCTCTGGTATATCCGTATGGCGCGGCGGTACCAACCAATGAGCTCAGAGGAACCAAATTGCCGTTGGCGTCCAACACCATTTGATTGGCAGCCGGATTGTTTGCGCCTGCTCCAAACGCATTTCCATACGAATTTGCTCCATACGGATTCTGTCCATTGTTGCCGCCGCCCATCATTCCTCCCAGGAGCCCGCCAAGATTTTCTTTGCCATCCAGCACGGCCCCCAGTCCTTCCATAGGCCCCCTGCCGTCGCTCCCCGGATATCCGCCATTGCCGCCAACATACCCTCCTCCAGGTTGCATTCCGCCGCCATATGCGTTGCCATGCATGCCGAATACGCCGCCGGAAGTCGCTTGATTCATCCTCATTCTCTCTAGGCAAATGCTGCATATTCCCTCATCTTGACCACCTATAACGTGTACAACTTTAATTGCTTTGCAGGATATGCACAGTCCACTTTTCGTATCTCCAAAAGTTAAGCCGGACAGTTTAGACTCGTCTATTGCCCCCAGTTCCCGCAAATACCTAACGGCCTCTTCCGTGGCTTCTCGAACTATAACGGCGCGGGACGGATTTCCGGCCTGATAATAGTTTCCGCCGCCCGTCATTTGGTAGTTATTCCCACCCATTCCAAACGAATTTGCCTGTCCCGGCTGGAAATTTTGCATTCCTTCGTTGTAATTCTGTTGATTATGTTGATATTGAGCGCCATTTGGATCGAAATTAGCGAATTGATTCTGCCCCATGCCATAGCCATGCATTTGCTGATACTGCTGATTTTGAGGCGATTCACTAATGGTGGTGGTCGTTTGACTGATGGTCCCCGGAGAGCCGTTGGCTGATGAATGCGTGCCGGCAGTTATTGGCTGGTTGGTCGCGGGCATTGGGAGGAATGAATTTGCCATAGACATCAGCGTTGGCATCGAACTCGGAGTCGCCGAAGTCTGGTTTGGCATGAAGGTTGTCGGCATTTGGATGGGCGTTGTCTGTCCCGCGCCTAATTGCGCATAGTTCGGTAGGGAATTTCCCGTCGATCCGCCATAATTGCCAGTTTGGATTCTACCGTCACCTCTGTCGGGATAATCATCGTCATCATCATCGTCATCTTCGCCGGAGATTCTCTTGTTAAATCCACTAAGATCCAAATTAATGATGATCGGTTGGTCTTTGCCGTCTTCTTTCCCAGATTTTTCCCGAGAATCCTCGTCGTTGCCATCATAATTTCTTCTGGAAAGAAAATCCTCTAATCCATCCACACGTAACTCTATTCTTTCTTTTTCACGGTCGTCATCGTCGTAATCTTCCTGTTCTCTCTTCCTTTTTCTAGCAGCGACGGAAGAGTCATAATCGTCGTCATCGTCGTAATCTTCCTGTTCTCTCTTCTTTTTTCTAGCAGCGACGGAAGAGTCATAATCATCGTCAACGTCGGAATTACGTCTTTTGCCTTTTCGAGCCTGTACACTAGTCTTTTCAAGCGCAAAAGAAAACTCCAGGACTGAAATACTTCCAAACAAGCACAACAGCAACAATAGGAAAACACGCATACCGCAAGCACCCAATACCCGACGCAATTATTTCACGAAGGCGTTGAATATTAGTTAAATTTTATTTTGCGCAAGGTGTTAAAGGCGCCGATCCGCCGCGACCATTATTCCGCGCCAATCTCTGCTCTCTGAGAGTTTTGTAGACAAAATATTTTTAGCTTTCTATTTAATCCTTGTCCTTTTTTTAGGGAGAATTTTCCAAGACAACCGGAGTAATTTTTCTCCAAAATAGGATCTCCGTTTTCGATGGATAGACACGCCGCTTTAGCCAAATCGTAGCCAATTATATCTAGGATGGACGGACTCTTCCCGAACAAACTTTGATATTTTTCCACAAACTCTTTTTGCTCAGAATTGTCAACAAATGCGAAAAACGAGCCGTTCCAGGCGTTGCTATTGGATAGGGCTGAGGAACTGAGCGTAAAAACATACGTGTCGTTTAGCTTTGACGCGTCCAGCAAAGGATCCACCACAAACGCCGCTCTTTTTCCGGAAGTTCGCAGACATTTCATCGCATCCCTGCTGGAAATGCTACTATAGCGAACTATGTCCATGTCTTCATCCAGGCCGCGTTTGCCGGCTTCTTTCCTAATACTTGCAAGAACCTGATCTCCGAATTCTCCCTCCGGCAGCATTATCATGAAACTGTTTATATTTTTGGATGCGGCAAACGAAAATAATGCTCTAATTTCATTTTCCGGAGACATGCCGCAGGCGACCGTGTGCTCGTTGTTCACTTTTGTGTTGTTGGAAAATGTGAGTACGGGAATGTTTGGGAACAACGCGCTGTATTGTTTAGCCTCGTGAAAAAACACCGGGCCGATTATGGCTTTCAAGTTCTTATTCCGGAATTCGTCGTAGAGATTAGATTTTTCTAGACTGGAGTTGGCCGTGTCAGCTACGTAGAAAACGACGTTTTTACAGCCAATTTTCGCGTCCATCAGAACACAAGCGTTCAGGATATCGCGCCCAATGGCGGCGTTGCTTCCAGACATCGGAAGAAGCAACAAAACAGCATTTTTGGCGTCTCCGTACGGAGAAACGGCCAGGGAATGATCCAAAAGTTTGTCGCCGGTCTCTGGCTCGTACACGATTGTCTTTTCAGATGGAATTGTCGTAATCTCTCGAACGTTTTCCCTCGGAGAGCAGGATGCCAAAAACATCAGAAGCAGCAACTTCGTCGTCCGGAGCATTCTTGTCCCTCCCGCTAATGGATAAAATATCACAAAAACTGCACGAGCAGGAGCATAAACCAGGATTGTATGTGGTTGCAACTCCCATCGGCAACATATTGGACGTCACTTTTCGCGCCGTCCATATGCTGAAGGAAGCCGAACGCATTTTTGCGGAAGATACCCGCGTGTCCAGAAAATTACTGAATTTCTATGGCGTAACTACGCCGTTGACCGCTTGTCACGAGTACAATGAAGTCTCGCCGTCAGTTATTTCGTCGATTAAAAAAGGAAGTATCTATGCATTGATAGCAGACGCCGGAACTCCGCTGATTTCAGATCCTGGCTATAGACTCGTCAACTGGTGCCTGGACAACGGCATTGACGTTTTTCCAATCCCAGGCCCCTGCTCTGCGATCGCCGGCTTGAGCGTGGCCGGCTTGGCAACGGACCATTTTGCATTCCACGGTTTTCTGCCAGCCAAATCCGGGGCCCGCAGGGCCGTGTTAAAAGACATAAAATCCTCGACGGCCACATCCATATTTTTCGAATCTCCGCTGCGTTTGATCGACTCGTTGACGGATATACGAGAAATTTTCGGAGACAGGTTCAGCTGCGTTGCCAGAGAGGTTACCAAAATTTTCGAAGAATTCCGGCGCGGTTGTTTGTCCGGACTAATCGAGCACTTTTCGGAACATAAGCCTCAGGGAGAGTTTATGATAATTGTTTCCGGCAATAAAAAAAATGAAATCGACGAAGGGGAAATTCGCGCGTATTTAGTTGAGTTGCTGAAGAATAATTCGCTGAAAAAGGCCGTCGGAGAAGCGTCAATCAAGCATAACATGCCCAGGAATATGGTCTACAAACAGGCTCTTCTAATCAAAAGAGAGATTTCATGAGCTCCACCGAGTACAAAGGTATTTTCGGCGAATCGATTGCATCTTTACTGCTGATTATCAAAGGATATAGTATATTGGCGCGCCGCTATAGGACGTCCTGCGGAGAAATAGATATCATCGCGCGCAAAGGCGACATAGTCGCATTTGTGGAGGTGAAATCCCGCAAAAGTTTGACAAAATGCTACGAAGCCATCCATAACAAGCAAATACGCCGCATCGTGCGAGCGTCGGAGATATTTTTGCGTAAAAATCCACGCTTTCATTCAAGTTTCATTCGCTACGACGTAATTTTGGTGCCAGATTGGAATTTTCCCAAACACGTCAAGAACATATCCATGTGACGACAGACAAACGCAAACGGGCATTGTTGACTTTAAGTTGTTTCCTGCATAGGATCAAGAGCAGGTTGTTGGTGATTTGTCATGAATTTTAAGGACACCATTTTTCTTCCCGAAACCAGTTTCCCGATGCGGGGCAATCTTTCCCAAAGGGAACCGGAAATACTCGAGTACTGGAATAAAATTAACGTCTACGAAAAATTGAGGAAGATTTCTCGCGGATCAAAAAAATTCATTTTACATGACGGCCCGCCCTTCTCCAACGGAACGCCGCATGCGGGAACGGCCATGAACAAGGTCCTGAAAGATATAGTTGTTCGCCTGAAGCAGATGCAAGGATTTGATGCGGAATTCATACCGGGTTGGGATTGTCATGGTCTTCCCATAGAGTGGAAGGTTGAAGAACAACTGCGGGAAAAAGGGCGCCGGAAAGATGATATACCAGTCGCTGAATTCCGCGATATGTGCAAAAAGTTCGCAGAATATTGGATAGACGTGCAGCGAAATGGCTTCCAGCGTCTTGGCGTCATCGGAGACTGGGGAAATCCGTACCTAACGATGAACGGCGAATCAGAAGCTGCGGTCATAAGGCAAATTGGAGGATTTATTGCGGACGGCACGCTGTATCGCGGCGAAAAGCCGGTTTTTTGGTCTGTGGTGGAACGCACCGCACTGGCGGACGCCGAAATCGAATATTTGGACAAGGAATCTGCGAGCATATACGTGACTTTTGGCATAAAATCCTCGCCAGCAGATTTTTTGAGAGATGCATTTTGCGTAATTTGGACAACTACGCCCTGGACAATTCCCGGCAACAGGGCAATCTCCTACCTGAATGACGCGGTCTATTGTCTTTTGGAAGCGGAAAACAAAAAAATCATAATCGCCAAAGATCTGGTTGAGAATTTCAGTTCAACTACGGGAATCAGCGTGCGAATTATTAGAGAATTTGAAGGAAATTTGCTGGAGGGGGGAATCTGCCGCCACCCTCTGCATGAGTCCGGTTATGGATTTGACGTCCCGCTGATCCGGGGAGAGCACGTGACGATGGATGCGGGCACCGGGTTGGTTCATACCGCTCCCGGACACGGATTGGACGATTTTTATGTTTGCCAAAAATTTGCCATCAAAGCGCAGTCCACCGTTGATGAAGGCGGACTATACCATGAGGACGTGCCGCTGTTCGCCGGCAAGCATATTTTCAAAGCTGAGGATGAAATACTGCAGGCTCTGTCCAACGCGCAGGCGCTGCTTTTCAAGGCCACAGTCAAGCACAGCTACCCGCATTCCTGGAGATCGAAGGCTCCATTGATTTTCAGAACCACGCCCCAATGGTTCATCAGCATGGATAACACCGGATTGCGCCGGAAGGCTCTGGATGAAATCGAAAAGACCACCTGGATTCCCAAACAGGGCTACAATCGCATAAAGGCGTTTGTGGAGAACAGAAACGACTGGTGCGTTTCTCGCCAGCGAGTCTGGGGAGTGCCGCTTCCTCTGTTCATCCATAGGAAAAGTGGCGAACTCTTGCGGGATATGGAAGTAATCGAGCGCATAGCTGACGTCTTCGCCAAGGATGGATCTAACGCGTGGTTCTCGGCTGATCCGCAGATTTTCCTTGGCGGCAAATATAAGATCGAAGACTACGAGCAAGTTATGGACACTCTGGACGTGTGGTTTGAAAGCGCATCGACTCATGCCTATGTGGTAAAAAAAGACAATCCTAAGGCCCAGGCTGACTTGTACATAGAGGGATCCGACCAGCATCGGGGATGGTTCCAGCATTCGCTGTTGAATTCCTGCGGCACTTTTGGAAACGCGCCATTTAGGGCGGTTATGACGTACGGTTTCATTGTGGACGAACATGGTCGAAAGATGTCCAAATCGCTGGGAAATACGGTTACGCTGGATGACGTCGTCAACAAGCTTGGAGCGGACGTTTTTAGAATGTGGGTCTGCTGCAGCGATTTTACCCAGGACCTCAAGCTTGGCATGAATATTCTCAAGCAACTAGAGGATGTCTATAAAAAGCTCAGAAATACGCTGAAATACATGCTGGGAGCCCTGGCTGGATATGATTCTTCCACTGAATCTGTTGAATATGAGCAGCTGCCAAATCTTGAGCGGTGGGCGTTGCATAGGTTGACGGAAATACACGAAGAGCTGATGGCTTGCATTGAGGCTCACGATATTAATCGATATTTCACAACCATTTATACCTTTTGCGTCGGCGATCTGTCGTCTTTCTTCTTTGATGTTAGGAAAGATTGCCTCTACTGCGACCATCGAAACGATTTGAAACGGCGTGCCTACAGATGCGTGCTAAACGCGTTGTTCCAGTACATAGTTCGGTGGCTAGCTCCCATCGTCGTCTACACGTCCGAAGAGGCATGGCTGACATTTTATGGAACGGCCAGCGTTCACTGGGAGAGATTTTTGACTCCAGACAGCAAATGGAAAGATCAAGAATTGCGTGCGCTCGTGGATAGGGTGAAAGAAATTCGAAAAGTTGTCACGACCGCCCTGGAAATCGCTAGAAAAGATAAGATTATTGGATCTAGCCTGCAGGCTTGCGTCACGGTCTTCGATCCGAAGTCGATTATGCCGGTAAAAAGCGAAGAATTTTGGGGCGAAATAGCGATTACTTCCGCGTTTTGCATAAAAAATGAGGCGATTCCACCGGAAGCCTTCACGCATGCGGATGTTGAGGATATCGGAGCGCTGGTGTCCGTCGCTGACGGCGAGAAATGCGAAAGATGCTGGAAAATCGTGACCTCCACAAACGAGGATAAGATATGCAAAAGATGCCAGAGTGTTTTGGCTCAAAGTGGACGGTAGCCTTTTTATCATTTTTCATTCTTCTGAGCGATCAGGCGTCGAAGTTCATGGTTGTGGAACATTTGCAGCTAAGGGAGCATCACGCGATTCTGTCATTCTTCAGCATAGTAAGATTTGAAAATAGGGGCATAAGCTTCGGTATGTTCAACGGCACTTCGGCGCCGTTATTGTGGATATCGCTGTCGACGATCGTTGTCGTAGCGTTATGCATATGGGCGAGAGACAAGAAGTTCTGCTGGCTGCCGTCCGGAATGATTGTCTCCGGAGCAGTCGGCAACTCCATAGACAGGATTATTCATGGAGCGGTGGTGGATTTTTTGGACTTTCACGTATCGACATACCATTGGCCTGCCTTTAATATTGCAGACAGCGCGATAGTTATTGGGGCTATCGTTTTATTTTTTATTTCAAATGAAAGGGTTGAACTGTGAAGCGTTATTTGATGTACTTTGGCATGGCCTTGCTGTTATTTTTATCGGGGTGCAGCGAACACGGGAACGATAAAATAGAAACTGACGGCGTTAAAGAAAACAATCCCTTAATCGTCCCGCCTTGTTTGCAATGACGTAGGAGGCAGGTCTTATGACTAGGAAGATTTTTGCGATTTTAGCGCTGCTGTTGCAGGTTATGTGCTGTGACGCTGAGGACGTCGCCTATCGCGGAAGCTTTTTTCAAAAATTAGAGAATGGGGTATCCGTCGTTTTTGTGGACACAGTGCGATCCAACTCGCTGCTGGTAATGCTGTGCATTTCCGCCGGCAGCGCCGATGAACTCGATCGCGAAGGAGTGGCGAATCTGCTGAGTCACATTTTCGCTAGAAAACTAAAGAAAAATGCCGACGTGGATTCGCTGCAATACGGAGCAGAAAGCAATTTCTATACCGGGCACGACTATAGCTTGTACTATTTCTACGGAAAATTGGAAAACCTCGAGGGTTTCATCAAAAATCTCGGCGACGTATTCGAAAATTTTGCATTCTCTAGGGATGATTTAGACCTTAGCAAGCGCAAAATAGAGGAGAAAATAACCGAAGAAAATCAGCATGACAGATTTGTTTTGCAGCAGGAATCCAGGAAATCCATTTATTGGAATTCCAAATATGGAATCGACGTCGCCGGAAATTTGGACCATCTGAAAGAAATTTCCGAAGACGACGTGCATAATTTCAAAAGCAGAAATTACACCAACAACAGAGTAACCGTCATCATAGCCGGCAATGTCAAAAAAGACGAAGCGTTGGGCATGATCAAGAAATATTTCGGCGATGGGAAGTCGGTTTCCAAAATTGACAGACTGCAGGAGCCTTCGCACCACGGATCGACGACAAAGATAGTGAAAAACAGCGCCCAGGTTAGCGTTCCAATCGTCGAATTGTATTGGCGGATTCCCAATTACCGAAGCGAAGAAAAGAAGGCGTTGGCAGCAGAAATTTCAATCAATTTCCTGGAAGACGAGCTGCGGAGAAAGCTAATCGACGAGCAAAAGATTGCATCGTCCTTGTCGTTTAATTATTCGTTTTGGAACTACGACTATGGAGACCTTTCCATAGCGATTACTTTTAACTCTCAAAAAGACGTAGAAGAATTAATTGCGGCTGTTTTGGCGGAAATAAAATACATATCCTTCGACGGCATTACCCAGGAGCAGGCAAACAAAGCCGTAAAAAAAATGAAGTTTGCGGCCAATATGTTCAACGGAGATATGCTGGACGCCGTCAATTGGCTGGCCGAAAAAATTGGCTCCGGGCACAAGTTTGGCTTTATAAAGGAATATCCTAGCTTCGTGGAAAAGTACGATTTAGAAGAAGTAAACACTCAGGTGAAGGAGATTTTCAAAAACGAGCCGCACGTGATCTCTGTTCTGAAGCCCCTAGAGAAGAAAAATGCTATTTGACCAAAAGATTCTCTCCCCGAAAGAAATACCGGAGCAGCCTTTTAATTTTTGGAGCGAAATAAAAGACCTGGATTGCTTTTCCATAGTTAATGCAAAGAAAAACCTAGAATTTTCCGAGAATCCGCGCCTTAAAAAGTGGACGACCCACAGGAATTTTTTGATTTTTGGAACTGGCGGCTCCTGTCTAGGAGGACAATGCATTCGATCCATCTCGCCCAGCGCCGCCACAAATGTGAAATTTGTAAACAATCTCGATCCATCTACCCTGCGCCGTGAATTTTCGGAGGTAAATCCGAAGGAAACGGGATTTCTGTGCATTTCTAAATCCGGAGAGACTCTGGAAACCATCGTTCAGACGCTGCTGGCCATTGATTTCATCGAATCTTTTGAAAATCCAGAAGATAAATTTGTTGTTTTGACCGAAAACAAACCATCTTCGCTAATGGAAATTGCCAAGTGTTTCAATCTCTTATGTCTCGAGCATCCCTCAAACATCGGAGGGCGGTTTTCGGTATTCTCGGCAGTTGGAACGCTGCCCGCCATCCTCTGCGGCATAAATCCCGGAGAAATCCTCGAAGGCGGACGCAAAGTCCTGAATAATTTTGAGCATTCCATCGAAGGAATTGAGAAAGGCTCGCGCTTCGTGGCGAATCAATTTTTCGGAGGATTTTCCCAGCATGTTTCATTCATTTATGCCGACAAGCTTCTCTGCTTTGGAGCCTGGTTAGCGCAGTTATATGGAGAAAGCACGGGAAAATCCGGCAGGGGCATAACGCCGCTGACCGCGGTTGGATCTGTGGATCAACACAGCCAGCTGCAACTGTATCTGGACGGCAAACGCGACAAATGTTTCACCTTTTTTCTGGAAAAGCAAAAATCAGAACTAAAAGCATCCGGCGAGTTTTTGCCGAAAAATTTCGCATATCTTGGGGGAAAAAAAGTAGGCGATATTTTCGAAGCCCAATGCGCGGCTACGGTCGCTTCCATTTTGGAAAAAGGCGCTGGACTGAGAAAAATAGAAATTCCCGCAATAACGCCGAAAATTCTCGGCGCTCTCTTCATGCATTTCATGCTGGAAGTCGTCTGCGTCTGCAAATTAACGGACGTAAATCCGTTTGATCAACCGGCTGTGGAGCGGGGTAAAATCATTGCCCGAGAGATGCTAAAGAGGCAGAAATGATTGTAAACTTTCATAAAATGCAGGCCTTGGGCAACGATTTTGTGATCGTAGAGCACCACTATTCCGAGCAAAAGCTGTTCACCAAAGAATCCATTATGGCCATCAGCCACCGTCTCTACGGCGTTGGCTGCGATCAGATGGCCATGTTTTACAGGGAGAACTGCTTCGTGCATGCGTCATTTTTCAACAATGACGGCGGCGAGGCTGAAATCTGCGGAAATGCATCCAGATGCCTCGGCAAGCTCATGAAACGCTTCTACGGCATGCTGCGGTTTACCATAGTGGCAACGGGGAAAGATTACGACGTACAGGTGAACAACGACGATACGGTTTCCGTGAACATAGGACGTCCGAGCATCGACGGAAATTCCATCGGGCTGTCAAAAAAAATAGCAGATCCTTTGAATATTAGCCTAAAACACGATCTGCAAATGGAAGGAAAAAAATTCTCCAAATGGGGCCTTAATAGGATGGCTTGCGTTTCCGTAGGAAATCCACATTTGGTTTTGTTTCTTGACAAAATGCCCCCCATCGAGAAAGTCGCAGAAATGGGAATGGTATTATCTCTTCACGAATTATTCTCCAACGGCATAAACGTTTCCTTTGTTAAAATTATCTCCGACGGCCTAATGGAGCAATCTTCCTTCGAGCGTGGCACCGGCCTTACCATGGCCTGTGGCAGCGGAGCTTGCGCCACAGCCTTTTTGGCTCGTGAGCTCGGTTTAATCAACGGCAGGAGCGTCGTCGTTCGGCAGAGAGGAGGCAATTTAGCCATTGAATTTAAGGAAGACGAATCGGTCATGCAAACGGGCCCAGCTTCCTACGTTTTTTCCGGGAGCATAGAGCTATGAAACACGCAGAAATTTATACGGACGGAGCCTGCAGCGGCAATCCGGGTCCCGGAGGCTGGGGAGCGTTGATAATTTGTGAAAGAGCGGAAAAAGAGTTGTCCGGAGGAGAGAAAAACACCACCAATAACCGCATGGAGCTGATGGCCGTCATTCGGGCGCTGGAACATCTGTCGGAGCCCTGCTCAGTCGCTCTATACACCGACAGCGCCTACGTAAAAAACGGCATTACCCTATGGATTCGCAACTGGCAGAAAAACGGATGGCTAAATGCGCAAAAAGAGCCGGTTAAAAATCAAGACCTTTGGCTGCGGCTTCTGGAAATCTCCGCAAAGCACAAAGTCTCCTGGAATTGGGTCAAGGGGCACGCCGGCAACCAATTTAACGAACGCGCCGATAAGCTGGCCAAGGCGCAATGCCGCCAATGATTTATCAATGGATTTAGACGTTTCTGCTGCATTTTTCTTCGTTATTAAGAAAAATTTTACCAAAAAATCAAGAAAATATTTGACAAAACGAATGTTTTCTGTTATCTTGGCTGCAGGTGTAAGCGGTGAGGATTAAAATGAAGAAAAAGGCTTTATTTTTGGGAGCGATGCTGTGTTGCGGGACTCCGTTTTTTGATCTGGAAGCATATCTAAACGAACCGATCAGAGAGAGACCTGGCGGTAGTAAGCCCGACACAGACGGCGCCTATGGATTTTCCGAAACTTCTGGCCATCGGTCAAACGCTGGCGCACCGAAGGGCTTTGGTGGACGTCAACCCTATGGAGCTTGGTCTGGCTATGGCGCGCAGAACCGCTTTGGGGGGAATCATCCTTCTGGACAAAAGGGCGCGTCCCAGGGTTATGGGCAATACGGAAGACATGGAGGAGAATTTACACAAAACCGACCAGCCGATAGGTATCAATCGAATAGAATCGACGCCGATTCCGACCTCTATGAGGCGCTGTTCGACAGCAATGATAGCGGGACTTTCGTTAGACAGATTGCATCCGAGGTCAAGCAACTAATCCAAAATGGCCGCAGTCCCGAGAACGTTGCTAAAGAAATATTTGTGCTGCTGCTTGCATGGACAGTGAAAACCAGTGGCTTGAAGGGTAACGAAAAGACCACGGCCGCCGAACTTTTCGATAGAGTCTTCGGAAACCTTGCGTCACAAATACCAACAATGGCAGCCTTGTTGACCAAACAAAGAAACCTTGTTTTCAAAGTTTTCAAAAAGCCTGAACATCCGACTGAAAACCAGAGCCGTCCCATAAAAAATATACTGGGCAAGGAGGCGGTGCGCAGCGGAGAAGCCACCCCCGCGGCCATTGGAGGCTTTGTCGCGGAGCTACGGATGGCAATTGAGGATAACGACTTCATAGAAAAAGACATCCAAGTTGCAAAGGATCTGGAGCAAACTATTGTCGAGTGGGCGTATGGCAATGAGGGTTCCAGATTTCCCTTTAAATATGCGTCACCGGAAAAGGAAGAGATAATTGCAGGAATAACTGAAAAATTAGCCGCACGGCTGAATAAATCATCATACCCAAATGTATTAGATACGCTCCAATCTATTCTGGAGAATGCAAAATACATAGGCGAGCGAGCGCGTGTGCTGGGGACAAAGTAAAACAGACCAGTACACGCCGCTTTTGTGTGTGGAGCGCGGAAGCACAAAAAACGCGGAGAATAGGTCAGGTAACGGTAGCCAGGAACCAAAACCCTACGAACCGCCGAGCATGTTTGACTTCCTTAACAAATAGTCACACGTGAGTCTCATTCCATCACGTGCACCATGACGGCGGGCTTTTTGCCCCTGGCGTTTAGAAACACCGTGCCGATGAGCTTCTCCGCCAGCGATTTTATGCGGTGGACGTCCGGCGATCTTCCATTCAAAATTCCCTCCAGAGAAAGTTTAATCTCGGAAGCGGCGTCGTTTCTAATATCCTCCATCTCCACTGTCTCAGACTTTTCAAATACTCCGATGGAGGTCATATCCTGCAGCCTCACTGATCCTTTGCTGCATTTGATGCATACGCTGACGACTCCGCAGGAAGAGAGGGTTTCCCTCTGTCGATAGACCTGACCGTTGGCGGGAATGAGTCTCTGCCCGTCGACGGCTAGCGTTCCAACGGCCAACGTCCGCGTCACTTCATAACCAGACGACGAAAGATTTATGACCTCGCCGTCTTTCAGAATCGGAGTGTCTTTTATTCCGTATTCTCTCGCTATTTCCGCATGCTTGCGCAGATGAATACGCTCGCCATGAATCGGAATGAGGATGTTGGGCTTGACCAGAGAGTACAGATGCTCCAGTTCTTCCTGGCTGGGATGTCCAGACGCGTGAATTTCGTAATCTACGTCGGTTATGATGTCAATGCCTTTTTCCGTAAGGGCGTTCTGAATCTCCAAGACTGATTTTTCATTGCCGGGAATAACGCGGGACGAAAATATCACCAGGTCATTTTCCTGCAGCTGAACCGTTTTGTGCAGACCATTGGATATTTTGCTCAGGGCAGAGTTAAGTTCTCCCTGACTGCCGGTGCAAACCATCAAGACCTTAGTGGACGGCAAAGTGTGGGCCTTCTTTTCGTCCAAAAACGCTGGAATTTTTGTAAAATATCCGGACGATTTTGCGACTCTTTCTATTTTTTTCAGCGATCGCCCAACGATGAGCAGCTCTCGGCCGCTTTCCTTGGCGGCGTAGTAGCAGGATTCCAATCTGGCTAAATTGGAGGCAAAACACGTGATGAGTATGCGATTTTTCCCGTGTTTTTTGACCAAATCCACAAGATTCTTGCGAACGTCTCTCTCGGAGCCGTATTTGACGCTGCGGAAAGCGTTGGTGGAGTCGCAAGCCAATGCCATGACACCTGCGTCGCCGTACTTTTTGATGGTTTCTTCGTCCGTTTTGGCCCCCAAAACCGGATCATCGTCAATTCTCCAATCTCCGGAGTGAAACACCACGCCTGCCGGAGTAGCAATGGCCAGCGCGGAAGATTCGGGAGTGGAATGGGCGACGGAAATGAACTCAACCGTGAAATGCCCAATTTCTATCTTGCTGTGCGGCAACGCTCTTATCAGCGGCACTTCCTTCTCCAGATCGAATTGCTGCAGCTTTTCCCTTATCATCTCGACGGCAAACGGCCGCGCATACACCGGACATTCTATCATGGGCCAAAGGTAGGGGATGGCGCCTATGTGATCCTCGTGGGAATGGGTAATAAATAGCGCCTTAATTTTTGATTTATTCTTTATCAACGCTTCCGGCGACGGAACAATCAACTCTCGACCAAAATTCCCATCAAATCCCATGCCCATGTCCACCAGAATCCACTGGTCGTCATGGATGTAGGCGTAGAGATTCATTCCCACGCCGGAACAACCCCCGATGGGAACAAAATTCAAGCCTTTCATTTCTATGTTTTTACTATCCATATTGCCTAATTATACCTTCTTCATTTACAAAAACGTCTCCGGTGGAAACAAATATCCTCCGACCGCTTTTCTCCAAAATCAACCGCCCCTGCTCATCGACGCCACAAAACATTCCAGTCAACGATTCTCGACCATTCTTAATCGTTATTTTACAATTAATCTCGTTAATATATCGTAACCAATGATCTTTTATATAAAAAAAACCACGATTCTTCAAATCGCAAAACCACTTTTCGACGTTTGCGGATACGATGGCCATCATTTCCATGGAAGTCGGAGCTGCTAAGCCGTCGCCAAGAGACCTCAGCGCCTCCGCCACGCTGGTGGCCGAGACCAGAGGAACGGGATTAATATTTACGCCAACACTGATTACCAACCAACGATCCAGCGTCGCCAGCAGTATACCACCCATTTTCGATTCCCCATAATAGACGTCGTTGGGCCAACGAAGACGCAACTTGCCGTCGTTCGGCAGGTAACTGGCGATGGATTCGCGCACGGCACAGGCGGTCGTCAATGAAAGTTGTCCCAAATTGGCGTAGTCCGGAAGCTCTTTGATGAAAGACACAAACAAATTGCCCGGTGTCGAAACCCATTTTCTTCCGCACCTGCCGATGGCGTCCGTTTGACGATCGGCGACGATGGCGCACTCCGAGGTATTATCGCCGCTTTCGATCATACGTAGAGCAAATTTATGCGTACTGGCGACGCTTTTGAGTCGCAGGATGGAGATCATGGTCTTTTCCCGTTGTCCCAAGAGCGACCAACGCCCCTAAATCCGATAAATAATGCCGCAGCGACCACGATGTAAAACAAAAATGCCGGCGGAGACGCCAACAGCGCCGCGCCGGAACAGCACAGGACGAGTCCGAGCGCCATCATTCCGAAAACAAACGCCATCAGGGCTACAAAGGACATGCACAGGCAAAAACAGGCGAAAAAAATGAGAAAAGCGATCAGGAGACAACAAAAGATCATATCGGAAAGCATGGTACTATTATTTTCCCTCCGGAGGAAGATTTATTTTAGGCTGCAACCGCGCCAAGTTCCCCATGCCAATTGAAACACTCTTACTTTTGGTGTAGCATGAGGCCTCGTCGGTGAAGATCTGCATGATAGAAAAAATAAAGGTATATGGAAGGCAAAAAGTAAACGGGAAGGTGCGCATTTCCGGGGCGAAAAACGCCGCCCTGCCGCTGCTGGCGGCTGCTTTGCTCTCGAGCGACGGTCTACATCTAAAAAACGTGCCGCCGCTGACGGACATAACGACCATGCTCGCCCTGTTGGAAAACTTGGGCATCACCTACCAGGTTTCCAAGGATTCTCCCTACGCCCACAGCGTTAAATTGAAGACCGATGCGCTGGAAAATTTTACGGCGCCCTACGAAATAGTGAAAAAAATGCGCGCGTCGGTGTTGGTTTTGGGGCCGCTTTTGTCAAGGTTTGGCCACTGTAGGGTTTCTTTGCCGGGAGGGTGCGCCATAGGGGTGCGCCCCATAGACTTACACCTCAAGGGCATGGAAGCTCTGGGAGCCACGACGGAGTTGCGGGACGGATATGTGCATGCCAGTGCCCCCAATGGATTGCGAGGAGCAGAGTTCACGTTTCCCATTGTCACGGTCACCGGAACGGAAAACGTCATGATGGCCGCCGCCCTGGCCGACGGGACTACGGTGCTAAAAAACGCCGCCCAGGAGCCGGAAGTTGTCGATTTGGCCAATTGTCTGAATAAAATGGGCGCCGACATTTCGGGACACGGGACGGATATCATTACAATTCAAGGGGTTACCAGCCTGCACAGCTCGGAGCATACGGTCGTTCCGGATCGCATTGAGGCCGGAACCTACGCCATTGCCGCCGGCATTACCGGCGGTCGCGTTGACCTGCTGGGAGGAGATTTCGGCAAATTATTGCCTGCTTTTCTGGATAAAATGGAGCTGGCGGGCCTCGTTTTTTCACCCATTGATGACGGTCTTCGCGTTGAATCTTCCGGGAAAATACTGCCACTGGACGTCGACACGGAGCCATTTCCCGGATATCCTACGGATCTGCAAGCCCAGTGCATGGCCATGTTGTGTTTTGCCGACGGAGACTCCCATATACGGGAAAACATTTGGGAAAACAGATTTATGCATGTGGCGGAGCTCATGAGAATGGGCGCGGACATATCTGTATCCGGCACGCAGGCGTACGTGAAGGGCGTAAAACGTCTTGCCGCCGCGCCGGTGATGGCCACCGATTTAAGAGCCTCTTTCAGTTTGGTTTTGGCGGCTTTGGCGGCCGATGGAGACACTTTGATAGACAGAGCCTATCATCTGGACAGAGGCTATTGCTGCGTCAGGGAAAAATTTGCCGATTGCGGAGTTGAAATGGAAAGAATAAAATAGCGAATGGAGGATGCCTCATGAAAATTACCAATGAAAATAGTTTTAAAGCCGATGTGCTGGACAAAGATTTTGTGGTGGTGGATTTTTACGCCGACTGGTGCGGTCCGTGTCGCATGATAATTCCGTTCCTGGAGGAAGTGCAAGCGGAACTGGGGATAGAAGTGGTGAAAGTTAACATAGACGAGAGTCCGGATATTGCCTCCCGCTACAACGTAATGAGCATTCCCACTCTGGCGATTTTTAAAAAAGGCGAAAAAACTTCAGTTAGCGTGGGAGCGTCCTCCAAGGCACGCATGATTGATTGGATAAAGTCGCATCAGTAATGTTCCACGTGGAACATAGGATTGGTTTTCCTAGAATATGATCTCGGCGAAAGAGCTAAATGTTTCACGTGAAACATATGAAAAACTGAAGATATACGAAAGCCTGCTGTTGAAATGGCAGAAAGCAATTAATCTTGTTTCACGTGGAACATTGGAGCACTATTGGGAAAGGCATGTGCGAGACAGCCTGCAAATTATTCCGCACATTAGGGGAAAAAATATTCTGGACATTGGTTCCGGCGGTGGTTTTCCGGGAATGGTTTTGGCGATGGTCGGGGATTGGGATGTGGTTTGCGTAGATTCGGACAAAAGAAAGATGCTGTTTCTCGCGGAAGTAGCTCGAATGACTGATACTGCGGTGCGTTTGGAGGCGTGCAGGATCGAACAGCTCCGGCTAAATGGATTTGATACCCTATGCGCCCGAGGATTTGCCAGCCTGACGAAGCTGCTCGATGTAATGGTGGGACTTCGGTCCGAATATGGAGTTTTTCTGAAGGGAGCCAAACTGGAGGCCGAGCTGGAAAAGGCCGCCACCCAATTCGATTTCAAATATGAAAAGCGTCCCAGCGAGACAAACGGGAACGGCTACATTTTGACCGTGCATTCCATTGGAAAAAGAAAATAATCATGGGCACAATATATAATATCCAGCTCAACGGTTGCTTTCTGAAGGAAATGGCGGCCTTAATAGGGAAAAAAACCACAAACCATCGCCGCAATTATCACGTGTTTCTTCCGAACTTGAGAAGTTGTCGCGAATTGAGAACATGTATGCTGTCCCTGCCCGAATGGAGTGGCCGCCCTTTGCCCCCCATAAGCTCCGTTTCGGATTTTTTCTCCTTCGAAGATCAAAAAATGACGCTTCTGCTGATGAATCTGCTCAAAAGCAAAAATTCTTCCGTCCCCGCTGACGCGCTGTTCTCCCTCGCCGAAAGTCTGGAGTCATTGCTGAAGGAGCTGATCTTTAACGACGTCTCGCTGCGGCGGTTGAATGGCATAATTCCTCAGAATTTAGCGGAGCGCTGGGGGCATACGCTGGCAATTTTGGACGATATTTTTGAAACGGACGAAATATCGCGGCTCCTCAAGGCTGTAAAAGCAAGAATCGTAAATTTTGCGAACCTGCCCAATGGTCAGGATATAATTGCCGCTGGCATCAGAGACGCCAACCATTATGTGCGGCTATTCTTGAAACATGTGGCGGCTTCCCAAAATGGAGCGCTGGTTGTTTTCGGATCGGAATCTTCGGCCCATAAAAATTATGAAGCCAATTCCATCCTTATGAACGCCATCGATTCCGGCCATACAGCCCAATGGGAATACTGCGCTCCAATCACTGATAACCCGAGTTCTTCCGGATCTTCCAGAACGATTGAAGAATTCAAGACCAGCGCCGAAGAGGCTTTCGCCGTCGCCTTGGCGATACGCAGGGCCCTATTCGAAAACCAGAGCGTGCTCGTCGTTTCTCCCCATCGACGTCTGGCGGAAAAAATAAAAAAAGAGCTCCTCCGCTGGAATATTTTTGCGGATGATTCAATGGGACACCCTTTTTCCAAAACTCGAAGCGGCTTGGCGACGGCCTTGGCGATGGATCTGATATCCCGACAATCGGATGTGCGGTCGGTGCTGGACCTGCTGAAATCCAGCCAAAATTATGCCGCCACCGCTCAGGAATTGGAAGAGTTTTTCCGAAAACGGCCGGCGATTCCATCGGATTTTTTTGCCGCTCTGAACCTCTGGGACCGAAAGGATGAAAATCCGGATTTCTCAAAGTTGGTGGCCAAAATGCAGGCGTTCAGAATTGACGCACGGCGGCGGCGCACGTTCGCGGAGTGGCATTCGGACTGCTGCGCAATTCTTTCCATGATTAATCCCGAAGACGCGGCGCAACTTCTGGCGGTTTCAGAAGGCATTTTGTCGCTCCAGGAGCTATTGCCTCCGATGAATTTTGAGGAATTTCGTATATTTTTTGCCAATCGAGTGCTCGCAGCGCCCCAGAGAGAAACCGACAGCTATACGGAGGGCGTGACGATTCTCGGCGCCATAGAGGCTCAGCTGCTGGACGCAGACCTGGTTATCATCGCCGGAGCCAACGAAGAGTCCTGGTCAGAATCCGAAAACAACGATTTCTGGCTGACGAAATCCATGCTAAAAAGTCTGAAAATTCAGTCTGTGGAGACTCTAAACGATTTTTTCCGAAGTATTTTTGAGCGTTTGTGGCACAAAAATCAAGTGCTGGTCACCAGGTCTGAAGTTATCAACGGTCTGCCGCAGCGAAAATATAGATTTCTGGAAATGTTGAATCGAAATCAGAGCGCGGCAGAAAATACCCTCCGGCAGCTGGTGTTGAGAATACGAAAGTCCCGGGAGCGAGAAATGGTACGATTTGAGGAGCCCAATCCAGAGTTGCATTGTCGCCCCCGTAAACTCTGGGCCTCGGACGTCGATTTATTGGCCAATAACCCCTACGCCTTTTACGCCAAAAGAATTCTTCGTTTGTCGGAATTAAACGACATAAATAACCCAAAAAGCATCCGGGGAAATTATCTCCACGCGCTGTTGGAATCATTCATAAAGCACTCGCCGGACAAAACGGATTTGGCAAAGTTGAATTCTATCGCGGAAAAAATCTTAAAAGACAGATGGTTAAAGCCTTCCCAATTGGGGTTATGGTTTTTCAGAAAAGAGCAGACTTTCGCCTTCGTAGTCGCTCACCTGGACAACAATCGCAAATACTTCGCAGAAATTTCCGGAGATTTTGCGCTGCAAATATCCCCCGACTGCGAAGTGCGCATAGGTTGTAGGGCTGATAGAATAGACCTGAGCGCGGACGGCGATTTATCCATAATCGATTATAAAACCGGGATGACGCCGAGCCGCAACAAGATAGAGGAAGGCATTAGGGTGCAGCTTCCGGTTGAAGCTCTAATTGCCCAAAACGATGGCTTTGGGATCGAGCGCACATCCGTGGAGAAGTTGATTTTCTGGCGCTTGGGCGGAACCAATGGAGGCGAGGAAAAAATCATCTGCGCCAATCGGACGGAAACGGAAAAACTGTGCGCTAAAACATGCGCGTCGCTAAAAAAAATGATCAATAAATACAATGTATTGGGATCTTCCTACGCCCCAAATGTCGACGCTCCCTACGACAGGGCATATTTGCACCTGGCCCGGGTCAAGGAGTGGCGCAATGCCTGGTGAAATAAGAGACATTGAGGCGTCGCTGTGGATTTCTGCCTCCGCTGGAACGGGAAAGACGAAGAGTCTGGTGGAAAGGATTCTGGCGCTGCTGCTCAGCGGAGCAAAAGCTTCTAAAATTCTCTGCCTGACGTACACCAACGCCGCCGCCGCGGAAATGCTGGGGCGATTATCTGGCATTTGTCGTCGATGGAATCAAGCGGCCCAGGAGGATTTGCTCAGAGAGCTGAAAGACATGGGCTTCGATGAATCCTACGCTAAGTTGGCCAGATCGCTCCGGGAAAAAAGCCTCGGCTCGGAGTGGGTGTGCATCCAGACCATACATAGCTTTTGCCTCGGCATACTGCGGCGCTTTCCATTGGAAACCGGATTGCTCCCGGGCATAAAATTATGCGATGGCTACCGGCGCAAACAAATGCTTGACGCGGCCGTTGAAAGCGTCTTGGTCGACGAAAAACATCGCGCTCACTGGGAGACGGTCGCAGCTCATGTCACGGACGTTATGAGCCTTTTGACGGACGATAATATTACGAAAATTCAACATTTTGTGGCGAAAATACAGGATTTTACCGGCCTATACGGCGATTTTTTCAATCTGGATCGGGATTACTACGGTCTTAGCAACCAAGAACTGAACGAAAGATTGTTTTTAAAAATATTCGACAATCGCCATAGGGGCCTATTTGCGGAATTGGCTGAAATTCTATTTTCAGGCAGCGCAACTGATGTAAAAAAAGCCGAAATATTGCGCGCAAATTCCGCCAATCCCACAGAAAAGTTCGTCGACGCGTTTCTAAAAAGCACCGGCCAAATCTACGATAGATTATGCACAAAGGCAATTGCTGGCGCTGGTTTTCAAGAGCGCATGGCAGAAGTCGCGTTAAAAGCCCTGCAATTTCAGGATATTAGGAGAAACTACGCCGCGGCGAAGGCAAACGTGGCCTTTTTTTCCGTGGCCAGCAAAATAGTTCAAAAATTTACGGAGCTGAAATCCCTCAATCACTGCTTGGATTTCAGCGACGTTATTGCCGTTACGGCAATGCTGCTGGACGACATAGACTGGATCGTATACAAGATTGACGGCAACGTAGATCACATTTTGATCGATGAAGCCCAGGATACCAGCCCCGAGCAATGGGAGATTATTCGAAAAATTTCCGACGAGTTTTTCGCAAATTATCGATCAAACAGGACGCTTTGCGTGGTGGGCGACGAGAAGCAGTCCATATATTCATTTCAGGGCGCGGACGTTAAATTATTTGGCAAAATGCGCGCCTACTTCAAAAATCGCTCGACGGTCTGCGGCCAAAAATTTCATGAGGTTTTGCTGAACGAATCCTACAGAACGACCGGCGGCATACTTTCCTTTGTGGACGACGTTTTTGCGGGCACGTTTCCGGGCATAAAACATCTGTCGCGACGCGACGCGCGCTCTGGAGTTGTGGAGATAGTGGATCTTTTTGAGGAGGACGATCCGCAGGAGGAAACGGTCTTTTGGGAGAGGGACGATGCCCGGAGGCTAAGCTCCGCGGGAAAATTATCTCTCTACGTGGCGGAGTTCATAAAAAACGCCGTCGAGAAGCGCGTTTTGGTGGAATCAAAGCAAAGAGCCGCGATGGCCTCTGATTTTTTGATTCTTTTCCAGCGCCGGGACGTGGAGACGATGGAAAATATCGTAGCCGCTCTCAAAGACGCTGGAATTTGCGCGACGGGCGTCGACAAGGTGCTGCTGAAAGATCAGCTAATAGTTGAGGATCTGATGGCTTTTGCCGAATTCGCGGTTTTTCCGCGCGACGACCTAATGTGCGCTCGCTGCTTGAAGTCTCCGCTGGTGGGCATGACGGAGGAAGATTTAATGCGCTGCTGTCTGGATCGCCAGGAGGAAAAATTGTGGAACTATCTGCAAAATAACGAGGAATTGTATCGCAAATACTCGCTAAACAAATTGCAAAGCTATGTGGACGGCGCGTTCCGGCTATCAGCCTACGATTTTTTCACAAATGCGCTCACGGACGGAGCGGAGGAAAAATTTTTGCGGCGATTGGGAGCGGAATGTTTGGACGTTCTGCATGAATTTCTCGATGTGGCGATGCTCTACGAAGAGGAAAACTCTCCCTCTTTGCCGAGTTTTTTGCATTGGTTTAAATCCTTCGAACACGAAATAAAAAGAGAATCCTTTTCCGAGGAGAACGCCGTAAGGCTGATGACTGTTCATGCATCCAAGGGATTGCAAGCGCCCTTTGTCCTAATTGCGGACGCGCATTTCTTTCAAACAAAGGGCGAGAAATTTTTGGAAACGGAAGAAAAAGTTCTGCTGTGGAATTTTGGGAACGACGCAAGAGCTGGAAAAACAGCTCCATTGCACGAAAAAAATCTGCAGGACGATCTGGAAGAATCTCGGCGACTGCTGTACGTGGCCCTAACTCGAGCGGAAGACGCCGTATGCATTCTTGGCCAAAAGCGCGCCAATGCGCCCAATGACAAATGCTGGTATAATTTTGTGAAATCGGGTTTAGACGAGGCCAAATTCACTGGAACAAGCGCGTTTGGAGCACAGCTCCTGAGATCCGGTGTCCATGCTCAAGCAGCCGAAGAAAACCAACCCAAAGCGGACAAAATCCCGGAGGATGCGGCGGAGATACCCTCTTGGTTTTACGAAAAACTGCCCGCTCTGTTTTCGGGGAAAGGAACGGAATGAATATTTATATAGCCTCCGATCATGCCGGTTTTTTGCTCAAACAGCGTCTTATTGAGCGTTTGGATGCGCCGTTGGTTGATTTGGGCACGGATAGCCCGGAAATCTGCGATTATCCGATTTTTGCCCGTAAGCTGGTGGAAAAAGTCCTGGAAGCGACGGGAAATCGCGGCATACTCGTCTGCGGCTCTGGGATCGGCATGTCCATCGTTGCCAACCGACGTCGACACATTAGAGCAGCCTTGTGTTTCGACGAATCCATGGCCCAAATGTCTCGCCGGCACAATGACGCCAACGTGTTGGTTTTGGGAGAGCGGATAACGGATGGACAAGCCGCTCTGAACTGTGTAAGAATGTTCCTGGATACGGAATTTGAAGGCGGCCGCCACAAAAGAAGATTGGACATGATAGACGCTGGAGATGACGGATGAAATTTGCCGGGTACTTGCTGGATGGCGTTAGGGATCGCGAAGTCTTCGGAGCCATAAGCGATGAGCTCCAGAGACAGCAGAATCAGATAGAGCTCATCGCATCGGAGAATTTTGTTTCGCGGGAGGTTCTTACCGCCCTCGGATGCGTGATGACCAACAAATATGCCGAAGGGTATCCGGGGCGAAGATACTACGGCGGATGCAAATTTGTGGATGTTGCGGAAACCATAGCCATCGAGAGGGTTTGTCGGCTGTTCGGCTGTGAATTCGCCAACGTGCAGCCGCACTCGGGAGCCCAGGCAAATTTGTCGGTACTTTACGCTTTGGCGAACCCCGGCGATACGATTCTCGGCATGGAATTGGCCATGGGCGGGCATCTGACCCACGGCGCAGCCCCGACAATTTCAGGAAAATGGTTTCGGGCCGTTGGCTACGGAGTTGGCGAAGACGGCATAATCGACTACGATCGAGTCAGGCAGTTGGCGCTGGAACATAAGCCGAAAGTTATCATCGCCGGAGCCTCTTCCTATACACGTCAAATAGACTTCGCACGTTTTCGCAGCATTGCCGACGCGGCGGGCGCGTATCTTTTCGCCGACGTCGCCCACTATGCAGGACTGATTGCGGCGGATTTATATCCGTCTCCCATGGCGCACGCCCACGTGGTAACCTCAACTACGCATAAGACGCTGCGCGGACCCCGGGGCGGCATAATCATGACCAACGACGCGACGCTGGCCAAGAAAATCAACAGCGCTGTATTCCCTGGCGTACAGGGAGGCCCCCAGATGCACTCCATCGCTGCCAAAGCCGTCGCCTTCGGCGAAGCTCTGCGTCCGGAATTCCGAAAATACGCCAAAAATGTGCTGGACAACTCCATCGCCATGGCCAATCGCCTCAAGCAGCACGGATTGGACATAGTCTCCGGCGGAACGGACTGCCACATGTCCGTTGTCGATCTCAGAAAATTGTCCATCAGCGGCAAAATTGCCGAGACGGAGCTGGAAGAGAGTGGCATCGCCTGCAACAAAAATGCCGTTCCCTTTGACGCATTGCCGCCCTCCCAAACGTCCGGCTTGAGAATTGGCTCCGCGGCCATGACGACCCGCGGCCTCGGCGCCGCTGAATTTGAAACCATCGCCGACCTAATCTACAAAGTACTTTCCAATTATGGAAAAAGCAGCTACAATGCCGCTCGGGATGAGGTGAGAGCGGAGGTTTCAAAACTGTGCAAGAAATTTCCCCTCTACAATTAGTGTAGAACAGGAATGCCAAAAGGCAAAGAACGCAAATCCAAGAGCGGGCTGCGCGGAGTTACTAGACTCTACGCGGTTCAGGAGCTTTACCGAGCGGAAATGGAAAATCTTCCTCTGGAAAGGATTCTGGAGGAGGCGCTGTCGAAAAGTGAAGTTTACATTAGCGAGAATATTTCCCTTTTTGAAATAGACGGTGATTTTTTCCGCAGTCTGCTGGAGACTGCAGAGAAAAATTTGACCGCTCTGGACGCGGCGATTGTCCGCCACCTGTCCGCAAACTGGAAATTCGACAGAATGGCTCCGCTCATGAAAAGCATTCTCCGGCTTGGGCTGGCGGAGCTCCTGTATTTCCCGCAGATTCCTAAAAATGTCGTTTTCAATGAATACATAGAGATTTCAAAGGCTTTTTTCCTGGAAAACGAGGTGGCATTCGTGAACGGTCTGCTCAATTCAGTCATCAGCGAATGACCTATCGCCTTAGTTTTTCTGCCTCTTGAAAATGTTCAGCGTTGGATCCAGCGAGATCATGTGCTCGGCGATTTGCACGCTGTTCAGCGCTGCTCCTTTGCGAAGATTGTCGGCGACTACCCAGTAGATCAGCCCGCTCTGGACGAGCGGATCAGACCTTACGCGGCTGACATAGACGGCGTCTTCTCCTAGAATATCAATGGGAGTCGCAAAGACGCCGCTTTCATCGCGACGATCGACCACAAGAATTCCATCAAAGTTCTCAAAAGCTCGGTATACGTCCCTTTCTGCGAATGGTGCGCTGAGCTCGCAGTAGACCGACATGGCATGGCCGATAAAAACCGGAACTCGCACGCAGGTTACGGCGACTTTTATATCCGCCATGAGGATTTTACGAATTTCGCCGGCGATTTTGTCCTCTTCGTCGCTTACTCCGGATGAACATAAATCTCCCACCAGTGGAATAACGTTAAATGCAATTTGCTTAGGGAAAACGTCAGTTTTCACGGAGCCAGCGCCCACAAGGCATTTGCTTTGGGAGTAGAGTTCGTCGATGGCGCGTCGCCCGGCGCCGGATACCGACTGATAGGTTGAAACTACCGCTCTTTTTATGGGAGATACGTCGCCCAATGCTTTCAATGTCATGGCCAGCGGCGCCGCTACGCAATTGGGGGTGGCTATGATTCCCAACGGTGAACCATTCCGCAGGACATCTCCGTTTATCTCTGGAATTATGAGCGGAATTCGCGGATTCATGCGAAAATGCGAGGTTTTATCCAGAACCACGCAGCCGGTTTTCGCGACGGATTCGGCATATTGGCGAGAAACTCCGCCGCCGGCGCAGAAAATCGCCAAATCAACGGACGAGAAATCCACTTCCTTTAGCATTTGCACTGGAACATTCTCATTGCCAAAGGAAAGAAGCTTCCCACGGGACCTCTCGGACGCAATTGCCGCTATGGAATTCACCGGGAAACCCCTTTCTTCCAGGATTTGCAGCACTTTCATCCCAACATTGCCCGTAGCGCCGACTACAGTCACGTTATATTTTCTTTTCGCAGTCATGGAAACCTCTCGATTCCCAGTAGTCTAAAACTAAAACTTGATTAACTCAAAGAAAAACATGAGAATACCAAGCGACATTTCATGGACTTCATATTTTGCAATTATTTGAACAGACTCCTCCGCTGGCGGACAGAATTCGTCCCACAAAGTTGGGAGAACTCATAGGCCAATCGGTGGAGGAGCAGGCTTCCCTCTTTGAAAGCCTACAGTCTTTGATTTTGTGGGGCCCTCCCGGATCTGGCAAAACCTCCTTCGCCAAAATTCTTGCCCAGAAAAGCGGACTGAAATTCGAAGAAACGTCGGCAGTCATGCACGCAACGGCCAAATTTAGGTCGATATTCGACGAACTTTCCAGAGATCCATCTCAAAAAACCGTGCTTTTGATCGATGAAATCCATCATTTGAATAAAAGTCAGCAGGATATTTTTCTGCCATATCTGGAAAGCGGCGCTCTCATTTTACTAGGAACAACTACGGAGAACCCCTCGTTCGAGCTACGGCCGGCGCTGCTGTCTCGCTGTAAGGTCGTCGTATTTAACCGCCTGCAGCTGGAAGATTTAGACAAAATTCTGCAGCGAGCGGAAGATTTCATCCAGAAAGAGCTGCCGCTGAGTCCGGAAGCTCGGCAACATCTGTGCTTGATCGCCGATGGAGACGGTCGCTATCTGCTAAATCGAGTGGAAGAACTGCTGTCGCTGAACACCCAGAAGAAGATGTCGCTGGAAGAGTTGCAAAAAATTACTGCCAAAAGAGCGGCAGTCTATGACAAATCACAGGAGGAGCACTACAATCTGATCAGCGCCTTCCATAAATCCATCCGCGGATCCGACGTAGACGCAGCCTTGTATTGGACTAACAGAATGCTAAACGCAGGGGAAAATCCGCTGTTTGTTGCCCGTAGGTTGATAAGAGCGGCCAGCGAGGACGTGGGACTTGCGGACCCAAATGCTCTACTGCAGGCAATTGCGGCGCATCAGGTTTATACCATGCTGGGATCTCCGGAGGGAGAGCTGGCCATCATCAACGCGGTCATATACATCGCAACGGCTCCAAAATCAAACGCCGGATATGCGGCCCATAATCAGTCCAAGAAATGCGCTGAATTCTACGGTTCGCTGCCAACTCCCAAAAAAATACGCAACGCTCCCACGAAATTGATGAAGGAGCTCAACTACGGCGAAGGATACCTATACGACCACGACGCGGAAAATGCCTTTTCCGGCGACAATTTCTTTCCGGACGAGCTTTCCCGCAAGAAATTTTACCACCCGGTGGAGCGCGGCTTCGAGCGGGAGATCAAAAAACGTCTAGATTGGTGGGACAAAAAGCGCAGGCAAAATAAATCCGGCTAGAACCTCGCCGCCGACGTTTTAAAATTAACCCGCGAGCATAGATTGATGGATCCCATGGTCAAAGTCGGCAGCAGAGCGAATCTTATCTCGGACAGAAACGGATCCTTAAACGCCAGAGCCTTGAATATAAAATAAACAGCGGCGGTTAGCAGCACGCTCGCCGTAAGAGAAAGAAGCTTTTGCGGCAAATTGCGATTTTTCCTGTCTTCGATGAAATTCAGAGAGAAAATCGTCCCCGTCAAAGCGTAAAAAGCGAGCCAGACGTGCCACTGCAGCTGGTAAATTATAAACAGGATAACCATCGACGATAGAGATACCGCCATGGCGACGGCGGCGAGGGCTTTTTCCCCAAATTTCAACGAAATGAACCTGCACAGGAGAATTTCCGCAAACGCAAAGACCGCCGCTCCGGTCACATCAAACAGATCGTGGAAGCGACACTGGATCAGGCTGAGCCCGAAGCAGCACAGCAGAAACAGCAGCGTGACTCTCAGCGCCCGATTATCGACTTTATAGATGATGTATCCATAAAACACCGCCGCTGCGTGCATATGCCCGCTGGGAAAAGCATAGCCGGGCCCCAGATGAGGAAACAGCGGAACCTTGAACCATTGCTTGAGCAACGCATTGAAGATCATCACCACAAAGACAAAGCATATCGCCTTAGCGTAGAGGTCTCGCCTGTGAAAAATCATCCCCACCATCACCAGAGGAATGATGAAGGTAATGTGCGAAAATTTCAGAACGAAATGCGCGACAGCATCTAGCATTTTAAATAAACGACTCCACGTATCTATTTAACCACATCAGGGTATCGCCTTTCAATTCCAAAGATGCGATAGTTTTTTTATTGTAGGCCTTTAGCCAAGAAATCTCCTCGGCGCCGAGCATTTCTTTGCGAATGAATTTGGCGTCAAAGGGAACCAGAGATATGGTTTCAAAGGACAAAAACCCATCGGGTTCGGTCCGCACTACCATCATGTTTTCCAGGCGAATGCCGAAGCTATTTCCCCTGTAGTATCCGGGCTCGTTGGACAGAACCATGCCCGTTTGCAGCGGAGTTTCGTTGTGGGAGGAGATGGCGCAGGGGCCTTCGTGCACATTCAGTGCATATCCGATCCCATGGCCGGTGGAGTGGCTGTAGTCGCTGGAATATTGCCACAGGAATTGCCTCGCCAGAGAATCCAGCTGCGCGCCAGTGGTTCCCACTGGAAATTTTGCATTGGCCAGCGCAATATGACCCTTCAACACCAGCGTATAAAATAATTTTTGCTCCTCGGTCGGGTTCCTTAGGCATACGGTGCGAGTGACGTCGGTAGTGCCGCCCACATATTGGCCTCCGGAATCCACGAGCAGGATATTTTGAACGATTTTATTGCTGGCGGCGCTGGGCGAATAGTGGATCATGGCGGCGTGTTCATCTGCCGCAGCGATGGTTTCAAAGCTTTCTCCCCGAAAGCCGTCCTGCAGTCGTCTAAAATGCAGGATTTTTTCCGCCGCTTCCAATTCGGAAATCTGCCCAGCGTTGGAATGAAACCACAGGAGAAAATTTATTATTGCTCTGGAATCTTTTTGGGCAGCTTCCTTCAATTGTTCAATTTCATAGCTATTTTTTACGGCCTTGGCCAAGGCAAACGGATTCCGCAGATGAACAAAATTCTCATGTTTCAAGTGAGACGGCGTTTCATTTTTGTCTATGCCCACGCAATTGAGCTCATCCAGGTCTTTTTGCAAATCGTTTTCGGACTTCATGGAATATTGCGAGAAGTCAACCTCGTAAGAAGCGTCAACGTAGAGCGTGCTGCTCCGGTCCTTGGTTATCAGCAGATATCCCTTGACCACCGGCACATATTTCCTGCTAAAGTCGCGGATGTTCAGGAGCCAGGCAACCGTGCACGGATCGCAGATCAAATACGCGGCCAGCCCATTGTCGCCGATCATCTTTTGTGCGGCCTCTATTTTTTCTTCGGATGTTTTTACGTCCTTCAACGCTTGAATCCTGAGAGTTTGTCTCGGAATTGCAACGCCGAAGACTTCCCTCAGGTTGACGGCTATAAAATCGTAATGATTTAGCCTGTCCTTGAAAAAATCCATATCGCAGTGCGTATAAAATTCCTGATCGTAGGCTATGCGACCATGGGGGGGTATATTTTTCCTTATCCATTCGACGATTTTCTGCTTTCTTAGGTCTAAAATTTCGAATTTTTTCTGATCCACGCTGCTTTTTGCAGATAACAGATAGCGCCCATCCACAAATAGCGCCGATTTGTCTGGGGATATGAGGATCGCTCCCTCGGAAGATGCGAGCCCAGTGGTCAATTGGATAATATTATTGGATTCATCGTTTAATCCGGGATATTTGCTGGATTTTCTGTGCATGAGGACATGAAGAGCGTTTTGCTTCAGGAAATTTTTGATATCCATTTACATAAATAATTTTACCAACAGAAATCCGACAACGACGCTGGCGACTATCAGATACAGCGTAAGTTTTTTGTGCTTTTCCATAAAGTTCAGGAATTTTTCTCCGAAGGCTTTGCAGATGAGCGAAAGCAGCAGAAACCTCGCGCCTCGGGTAATGATGGAGGCGACGGCGAAGGTGCAGAGGTCTATTTTCGCAAGTCCGCTGGCGATGGTCACTATTTTGTATGGTATGGGAGTTAGGCCCTTGGCGCATATGAGCCAAAACGCCCATTTGTTCAGGGTAATGCTCAGCCTATTAAAATTTTCCACCTGCCCGTAGAAGGCCAGAATTTTCGATCCGATCAGTTCGAAGAACGCATAGCCGATGTAGTAGCCCAAAAATCCGCCCAACACCGACGCCGCGGCGCATATAACGGCGTAGCGCACCGCTTTGTCTTTATTTTTCGCCACCACTATGGCCAATACAGGATCCGGAGGCAGCGGAAAGAATGAACTTTCGACGAAGGAAACGAACACCAGCAGCCGAAGCGCGTTTTGGCTCTCGGCCTGCTTCATCATCCAGTCGTATATTTTTTCTACCATTTCAATTGCCCACTATTTCGGTTACGTTGTTTGGACCGACGATATTTCTCAAATCCAGCACATCGTAGGAGGTGGTGGAATAACTGCCCGGCAGAAGGATTTTCTTGCCGTCGGGAAACGTCAATTCCAGCGTAACATTGCCGTTTTTATTAAAATTGTCAACGAGATTTTTGATGGAAACAAGCTCATCCCTGTGATTGATTTTGATCTGCAGCGTCTTGTTTGCAACGACAGAGACATTCGATTCAGAGGCTCTGGCGGCGTGCCCGTTGAATTTTTGCACCTTCTCGGCGGTCATGCGAAGGCGATCGTCATTTTTTTGGCAGTTGACGGTTACGACAACGATGTTTCCAACTTCCAGCATATCTTTGCAGTCGGATAATGCCTCCGAAAATATGGAAATTTCCGCTTCTCCGGATGGATCAGATACCCGCAGTTGGCAAAATTTGCTCTGGGTTTTGGTAACCTTGTTGGATATGCCGTTAATTATCACCGCAACTCTGGCTTTAGAGAGCTCGCTGGCCTCGGCCAACGACTGAATGCGCTGCTCTTTTATGGCCTGCTCGTATTGCTGCATCGGATGAGAGGATAGATAAAACCCAATGGCGTCAAATTCATTCTGCAGCTTTTCTCCGTCGCTCCATTCGGGAATGTCCGCAAGCTTTGGATATGATCTATCAAATAGGGATTCCTGGTTAACGTCGATTTTCATTGATAAAATTTGATTCAACGATCCCAGCAGCTGCTGACGATTCGGATGCAATTTGTCGAAGGCTCCGCATTTTATGAAATTTTCCAGGAAGCGTCTGTTTACGATCTTAAGCACCAGCAGTCGCTCCACAAAATCAAAAATCGATTTATAGGGGCCGTTCGTTTCACGTTCCTTCACGATTTCCTTTACTACGGATTCACCGCTGCCTCTGATGGCGGCGAGGCTATATATGACGCTATTGGAGGAATAATCCACCACGAAGTCACAGCCGGATAAATTGACGTCTGCCGGGATAATTTTTATGCCGTTTTTTTTCGCATCCTGGTGGTAGACGCACAATTTGTCAGTGTTGGAGGAATCGAGGGTCATGACGGCCGCCAAAAACTCCAGCATGTAGTTGGCTTTTAAAAACGCCGTCTGATAGGTGAGCAAACCGTAGGGAGTCGAATGAGATTTGTTAAATCCATAGCCGGCGAATTTACTCATTTGCTCAAATAAATGTTCCGCCGTATCCAGAAAGATTCCGCGTTCTACGGCCCCGTCCACAAACCGTTTTTTTTGAGCCTGCATTTCCTCCTTGTTCTTCTTTCCCATGGCGCGGCGCAGAATATCCGCCTGGCCGAGGGAATAGCCCCCTATCTCGCGGGCGATTTGCATGACCTGCTCCTGATAAACCATGACTCCGTAGGTTTCTTCAAGAATTGGCTTTAATTTTTCATGCAGGTAGGTAATCTGCTCGATTCCATGTTTGCAGGCAATGTATTTGGGAATATCGTCCATGGGGCCCGGTCTGTAGAGCGCGACCAGAGCGATCAAATCTTCGATGCGATCCGGCCGCAACCTTTTTAGGACGTCGCGCATTCCTCCGCTTTCTATCTGGAACACGCCGACGCAATTCACGCTTCTCAGTAGTTTGAAGGTTTTTTCATCATTCAGAGGGATTTCTTGTGCAATTAATGCTATGCCGCGCTTGCCTATTAGGTCTAGAACTTTTTGGATGACCGTGAGAGTCTTTAATCCCAGAAAATCGAATTTTATCAGGCTCACGTCCTCGATGTATTTCATGGAAAACTGAGTTACCGGCATGATGGACTTTGGATCCTTGTACAAAGGCACGACGTCCTTAAGATTTCTGTCGGAAATTACAACTCCAGCTGCGTGAACGCCCGCGTGTCTGTATAATCCCTCGAGCCGCAGCGCAATTTTCATTAGATTTTGCACCTGTGGATCAGAATCTATTAGATTGCGCAACTCCTGTTCGGAATCTATCGCCTCCTGGAGAGTCAATGGGTTCGTCGGATGAAACGGTATCATCTTGGAAATTTTATCCACAAAACCGTAGGACATGGCCAGAACGCGTCCGATATCCCTCACGACCGCCCTCGCCTGCAACTTTCCAAAAGTTATGATTTGAGCGACGCGCTCGTATCCGTATTTTTCTTGGACATAGGCGATGACTTCGTCGCGGCGCTCCTGGCAGAAATCGATGTCCAGATCCGGCATGGACACGCGATCCGGATTTAAAAATCTCTCAAAAAATAGACTAAAGCGAATGGGATCGACGTCCGTTATCTGCACGGCCCAGGCGACTATGGAGCCGGCGCCGGATCCTCGGCCGGGTCCGACCGGAATGGCTCGAGCTTTTGCCCACTGGACGTAGTCGGCGACTATCAGAAGATATCCGCTGAAGCCCATTTTTTTTATCATGTCCAGTTCGTATTCCAGTCTTTCGAAGTATTGCCGGCGAATTTCCTCATAATTTTCTTTTTCCTTGAATTTCTCCAATCTTGCCTCGAGGCCGGCCGCGGCTAGGTTCCGTAGACCCTCGTCCTGACCCTCTCCGCCCTCAAGCTTAAACTGCGGCAGCTCGGGTTTTTGCTTTCGGAGCATAAAACTACAGCGCTGTGCGATGTGAATCGTATTGGCGATGGCCTCCGGAATATCGGAGAAGAGATCGGTCATTTCTTCGGTGCTTTTGAAGTAAAATTCCGGAGAAGAAGTAATCCTATCAGCATCGTACAATGTTCGCCCCTGAGCGATGCATATGAGAGCGTCGTGGGCTGCAAAATCGTCGGAAGTCATGTAGCAGACGTTGTTGGTGGCAACCAGTGGAAGGTTTAGGTCATAGGCCAAAGAAATGGCTTTTTCTTCTATTCTATTTTCCAGTTCGTTGTTGTGCCTAGATAATTCGACGTAGAGCCTGCCGTCAAAGGCTTTGGCTAAAAATTGTAGATACTCTTTCGCCTCATCGTAGGCGTTTTCCAGCAATAATGCCCCCAAAGACCCATATATGCCGCCGGTTGCCAATATCAGATCTCCGGAATACTGTGCCAACGAATCCAGCGAAATTTCCGGATGCGTCACGGAGGTCGAATCCAAATGAGAGGATGAAACCAACTGCATCAAATTATGGTAGCCATTGTCGCTCTTGGCATATAGCAGCACGCTGCTCGAATGGTCGCTCTTCTTCGTGTGCTGAACATTCAATTGGCAGGCGATAATCGGCTGAATGCCATGGTCGGCGCATTTGGTGGAAAATTCCATAGCTCCGAACAGATTATTCGTATCGGTTACGGCGACGGCGGGCATTTTGTTGGTTTCGCAGAGCTCCGCCAGCTTGTCTAGCTTTATGGCCCCCTCCGCCAGAGAGTATGCGGAATGCAGGCGTAGATGAATGAATGGCTTGCTCATTTTTTAAACAACGTTCCTTCGGAGATTAGGTACCTGCGGTCCATTTTTGCCGCCAATTCATAGTTGTGGGTTGCGACGATGGCAGCCATTCCGGTATTTTGCACTATTCGCATCAGATCTTCAAACACCAAAATGGCAGTCTCCGGATCGAGGTTGCCGGTGGCTTCGTCCGCCAGAAGCAGAGCCGGATCGTTCGCCAGAGCGCGCGCGATGGCGACGCGCTGCTTTTGCCCGCCGGAAAGCTCCGAGGGAAACGAGTTGAATTTATCCTCCAATCCAATGTCAGCTAGAAGGGACTTCGCCCTGTCCATGGCGCATTTTTTTGAAATGCCGGCGATTAATTGGGGAATGGCTACATTTTCGAGAGCAGAAAACTCCTGCAGCAGGTGGTGATATTGGTAAACGAAGCCGATTTTGGATAATCGCAGCGAAGTTTTCTCATTATCGGAGATGTTTTTTGTATTTTTGCCGGAAATGACGATCTCCCCGTCCGTTGGATCGTCCAGGAGACCGGCTATGTGCAGCAACGTCGATTTCCCCGAGCCGGAGGGTCCCAGCAGCGCCGCAAACTCGGCCTTTTCCACCGTCAAGGACACGTCGTTGAGAACAAAAATGTCGTTTTTGTGATATTGCTTGCTGATATGTCGTAGGGAAATTACGGAATTGCTAGGCATAGCGCAGTATTTCCGTTGGATTTAACTTGCTCGCTTTCTGGGCGGGATACAGCGTAGCCAGGCAGGACAGCAGCAGGGAAACAATTCCCGTCACGACAACGTCAATGGGCCTCAAAATGGAAGGCAGGTGCGTTAGAAAATAAACTTCCGGGGAAAAAACCTGCGTGTTTAGGAGCGCGTCAAGAGCGTTTTGAATTTTTTGTATATTCATCGAAAACAGCAGCCCCAGAAGGACTCCCGACAATGTTCCGACAACGCCAATGGATGCTCCGGCCATGAAGAATATCCTCAAAATGGAATGGCGTGACATGCCGATGGTGCGCAGTATCGCAATTTCTTTTTCCTTGTCTTTCACCAGCATGATCATGCAGGAAATTATATTGAAGCTCGCCACCAGGATGATCAGCGTAAGGATCAGAAACATCACGTTGCGCTCCACTTCGATTGCCTTCATGAAGGAGCTGTTGCTCGTTTGCCAGTCGGTTACCCGGAAATTACGGGAAAATCTTTGGAGAATCTCATCCTTAATCGCTGAAATTTGCAGTGGATCGTCCACAAAAACCGAAATTGTACTCACGGAATGAGGCATTTTAAAAAGCTTCTGGGATATCTCCAGCGGGATGAAGGATACGGAGTTATCGTATTCGTGCATTCCGGAGTTAAAAGTCGCCGCCAGCCGGAATGTTTTCTTGCGCGGAACCGCGCCGAATCCGGTTTCGTCCATTTCCGGAACGACCACAATCACTTTATCTCCGACGTTAACTCGAGTATGGCGGGCTAGCGTTTCGCCAAGAACTATGGCGTCCTCCGCATTGAAATCTTTCAAATTGCCGGCGACAATGTTGTCGGAAATCAATTTTTTTGCGCTGATATCATCGGCGGAAATACCCTGGATCAGCGATCCCTTTACGGTTCTGTTGTTGGATACTATGGCTTGTCGGTCAATTGTCGGGATGGCTTGGCGGATTCCGGCGATGGACAACAGGTCCTTTACGGTATCTTTGTAGTCAACGTCTTTGTTTGTGGGATGCAGGGCAAGATGCCCATTGAAGCCCACCACTCGCTCGGCAAATTCTTTGCGAAATCCGTTCATCACAGATGTGACGATGATAAGCGTGGCTACGCCCAAGGCTATGCCGGCAAGAGAAAAAGCTGCTATGGCTGATACAACCTTCTCTTTTCTTTTGGATTTTATATATCTCCAGGCGATTAACGGTTCGGTGGATAGCATCTGTGTATGAATCTATTTATGATCTCCGTGACGGTCATGTTGATGGTTTCCCCCGTTTTTCTATTTTTGAGCTCCACAATATCGTTTTCTGCATTCTTGGGCCCCACGATTATCTGCCACGGAATCCCGATGAGATCGGCATCCGCCAGCTTCTCTCCCACCGTTATGTCCCTATCGTCGTACAGAACTTCTTGCTTTGGCAAAATGGCGTCGTAAATTTTTTCGGCTATCCGGCTGCATTTGTCATTTTTGACGTACAAGTTTAGAACGGTAACGTCGAAGGGCGCCACCGATTCCGGCCAAATGATCCCGCGCTCGTCGTGGGACGCTTCGATTATGGCTCCCACCAGCCTGGAAACGCCTATGCCGTAGGATCCCATTTCGGGAAAAACCTTGTCTCCCTTGTCGTCTAGAACGAAGGCATTCATGGCCTTCGAGTATTTCGTGCCGAAATAGAAAATGTGTCCAACTTCTATCCCTTTGGAAACCATCAGCTCCGCTTCCGGAATGGGACAGGTCTTGGGATCATGCTTCTCGTCCGCCGCCGCATAGATCGTCGACAACTCCTCGTCGCCGGCCGTAGACAGTTTTTTATCGTGGTAGAGAGTGCTTTCGCCCGTTTCCGCCAAAATCTGGAACTCATGGCTCATGTTTCCGCCTATGGCTCCGGAATCAGCCTGAACGGGAACAGGAGTCAGGCCCAATTTTCTGAATGTTTTGACATAGGACCGGAAAATATTCTGATATGTCCGGCGAGCGCCCTCGAAATTCAAATCGAAGGAATATCCGTCCTTCATGAGAAATTCCCGTCCGCGCATCACGCCAAAGCGAGGGCGTATTTCATCTCTGAATTTCCAATGAATTTGATAGAGCATGGTGGGAAGGCCCCTATAGCTGTGCACATATTTCCTAAAAACGTCCGTGGCCTGCTCCTCGTTCGTGGGACTATAGAGAAATTCCCCGTCCTTGCGGTCTTTTAGCCGCAGCATTTCCTTTCCGTAGGAATCGTAGCGCCCGCTTTCCATCCACAAATCCGCCGGCTGAACGGTCGTGAAATATACCTTTTGCGCGCCGATTTTATCCTGCTCCTCGCAGATGATTCGCGAGATTTTCTCCAAAACGCGCGTTGCCAACGGAAGCCAGCAATATATGCCGGAAGCGGTCTGAGAAATCATTCCGGCCCGCAGCATCAATCTATGAGAGGCTATCTGGGCGTCTGCTGGAGTATCCTTTGACGTGGGAGCAAAAAAGCTGGAGAATAACATAAAACCACCAAAGCGAAGGTACGGTATTGTAGCAAATCAACCGTAGATAAAATAGCTTTATCTTCGGCGGGTTTTATTCCTGCCTGTCTTGTTTTTTCATATATTTCAGTATGTTTACGTAGCCGGCGGCGCAGCCAAAAAGAAAAAATATGATTAAAAACAACGGAGGCGCGCAGAAACGCTTGTCCAGCCATATGCCGATTAGAACGCCGATTATCACCGCAGAGGCGAACTCCAATCCGACGGACGCGCAAAACGCGACTTTTCTAGGTTTTTTCCCGCTCATTCTAGGAGTTTACAACTTTTGGGAGCTCAGGAGAATCTTCCGGCGTTTCGATCGGTTTGGCGTCGATGACCTCGGCTTTTTTAATCGGAAGAGAGCAGATAACGCTGGTTCCTTCCACCTCGGAACTGATGCTGAGCGTTCCGCCATGCAATTCTATCAGCGTTCTAACCAGCGGCATACTGATGCTGTTGGAATCGGCCCCCAGGAAACTAATTCTATTTGCGGTTCTTTTGAAAACCTTTTTCTTTTCGATTTTGGAGCGTCCAATGCTCTGGTCTTTGATTATTATTTTCATATGGGAATCATCGGAGGTCACTATCGCTTCTATTTTTCCGTTGGGAGGAGTAAATTGTATGGCGTTGATCAGTATATTGAACAATGCTTGCTTGATGCGGGTTTTATCTCCGCTAAACAGTGGTCCGTCGGCGCTGTAGTTTCGAACGACGTCTATATTCTTGCCTTTTGCTCGTTTTTCAAGGCTGAGAATTGCTTCATCCAGAGCGTCTTCAAGGGGAAAGACCGAAAGCTCCAGGTTTGTCGAATCAATATCTATGGAAACCATCTCCAGCAGATTGTTTATGAGCTGGTGCAATTGATTGGACGCGTCCAGAATGCAGCGACAGTACTCTGTTTGCTTCTCGTTGAGCGCTCCGAAATACTGATGCATCAGCAATTCCGCGAACCCGATCAGCACGTTGAGCGGCTCTTTTAGCTCCGTTGAAATTCCAGACACAAACTCAAATCTCAGCTTTTGCGCCGCTTTCAGCGCTTGATTCTTTTCCATGATGGCGTTCTCAACGACACAGGTGTCCGTAATATCGATGAAACTGTGCATGTGCGCCCCATCCGGCAGCGGAATGTAGGAAAATAAAATCACGGAATTGTCATTTTTCAATAATTTTCCCGTTTTCGCGATGCGGTCCGTAAGATTACTGATGGCGTCTTCCAGAAATACATGCCAATCTGTGCCGTAGTTTAGGGAATCCTTCAGAGCTTCCAGCATTTCCGACAGATGGGTGCTCCTCCATTCCACCAGGGGCCTGTTCTTGTCCAATTTCCATATTTTCAGCATGGCGTTGTTGACAATTTTGAGGCGATTGTCGCTGCCATAGACGGTTATTCCCTCGTAAAGATTGTCCAGCGTTTCCTTTTGAACAGCCAGTAGAGTGTTGTTTTTGCGCTGCAGCGTCAACGAATCCGTTACATCCTCGTACATGAAGGACAAACCGCCCATGGGATAGGGCGCAATGATGAGGCGCAGCGTTTTTCCGTTGGGCAGGTGCATCATTTCCTGAACCGAAGACGTTATGGAGGTAAAGAGCGCCAGCTGCGATTTTTTGAAGGCTTGGAAGTCCGCGTGCTCCGGCAGCTGACGATTATTGCGGCTCTCGTCCAGGATTTCCGCGTAGGTAGGCTTGGCGTGCAGCCAGCCAGCTTCCAGCTTCATGAGACGTTGATAGGCGCTGTTGAAAAATATCAACCTGGCGTTCTCGTTAAATATCGCAATGGCGGTGGAAAGAGATTCTAGAACTTCACAGTTGGCGGTCATGACTCTGTCTAAATTGGCGGCAAGATTTTCCTCGGCGGTAACGTCAACGGCGAAGCCGATCAAATTTTCATTGGAAGCAACGCATTCGTGTATGGATAATTTCTTGCGGATACCATTGATTATCACAAACTGAGCGATGGATTGACTCCGATTGCACTTTTTGGCGTTCTCCGCCAATGAATGACCCTGCCCGAAAAGATTTCCCGGAACCAACGGGATGTTATCCAGCAGAATTTTTTCCACGTTGGTGTCGAGAGCGTCGGCGTATATTTTGTTGCAATACATAATCCCCAGCTTTTTGTTCCTTCTCCAAACGAATATGGGCAAAGCATCAAGAATTTCGCTCAGCCAATTTATTTTTGCCATGGCGTCGGAAAGTTTTTGCTCCAGAGACGCGACCTGACAGGACGAGCTCGTGATGTTGGAGCACCACAGCAACACCGTTTCTATGCCGTTTATCATCAGCCGCGAGCCGCTGACTTCTATTTTGTTGTCGTTGGCCAGCGTTTTCACGGTTATTTTAAAAGAGGCGCCAACTTTTTTTAATCTGTTAAAGTGAAAGGACAAGTCTTCGGCGTCTTTGGCGTCAATGGCCGCCAAAATATCCGAAATGAAAATGTTGGAAGAATGATTTATTCCCAGAAACGTCCTAAATTTTTTTGAGGAACCGATGTACTCGTCATGTTTATTCCAGGCTATCCATCCGTTCGAGGCCGAAGATAATGCCGCCTGGTAATGACAAAGGATATCGCGGTACTTTATTAGTTCGTACCTGGCGTCATAAATGCTGTGCAGCAGGGCGATACTCGCCAGCAATAGAGTGGCTGTCGTCAGTAGAGTCGAGTTCGAGAATACCAAACAAATAATCCCGAACATGACTAAAAACAGGCCGATTAAGTCCGTTTTAGACCAAGTTTTCATAAAAAACCATCACTCACAGCGCAAACGTCGCTATTCGTAAACATTATCGACAAAATATGCTAGCAAAACAAGCAAAAATTAAAATAACTTTTATTAAAAGCCTGAGAATGCTGGGGGAATTACAAAAAGCTCGCGATTTCCCTTCGGAGGTCACTTATGCCGATGTTTTTTTCGGCGCTGGTGGAAATAATTGCGGGAAACGCCGCTGGACGAGTTAGAATTTCGGACTCAATTGGTTTTATGGTCTCCGACACTGAATTTATTTTATCTATTTTTGTCAGTATTATCTGATAGACAACCGCAAGGTCATCCAGCAAATCCATGAATTTTTCGTCGTCTTTCATGATTCCACGGCGTGAATCAACCAAAAGGAAAATTCGCCGCAGATTTTGTTTCTCTCGAATATAACTCGCCATCAACTCGTCCCAAGACCTTCGAATTTTTTCAGAAACGGACGCATAGCCATAGCCCGGAAGATCCACCAGCAAGATTCTGTTCCGCAGACTAAAAAAATTAATTTGCCGAGTGCGGCCGGGAGATTTGGACACGCGCGCGCAATTGCGCCTTCCCACAACGGCGTTAATCAGGGACGACTTACCAACGTTGGATCTTCCCGCAAAAACCACCTCTGGCAGGGAAAAATTGCGGGGTATCTGCTCCGGAGAAGCGGCTCCGGCGATAAAATCACATCCGGAGCCAAACAAATCTTTCAGCGCGATCACGTTTTTTTCATTTTCTCCCGAGCCCGGGAGTTTTCGTCTATTTTCATAATCGCATACTGCTGGATGATTCCAAGAATATTGCTGAAAGTCCAGTATATAACCAGCCCGGAAGGCAGCTGCGCCAGCATAAAGGTAAATATCACCGGCATGCACAGCATCATGGTGGCCTGGGCCGGATCCGGCGAAGTCATGCCTCCCATTTTTTGCTGCAAAAACATGGAGACGCCCATAATAATCGGCCAAATGCCAATCTGCAAAAAACCGGGCAAATCCAGAGGAAGCAGCCCGAACAGGTTGAAGACCACAAGAGGATCCGGCAGCGATAGATCATGAATCCACCCAATGAATGGAGCCTGTCTCATCTCTATGGATATGTAGAGCACCTTGTAGAGAGCAAACAGCACCGGAAACTGCAGCAAATTCGGCAGGCAGCCGCCCACAGGATTGACTCCCTCCTTCTTGTACAATTCGGAAACTTCCTGCCCGAGCTTCACCTTATCGTCTGCGTATTTTGCCTGCAAAGCCTGAATTTTGGGTTGAATTTTTTTCATGTGATTCATAGAGCGGTAGGACTTGTTAGCCAGAGGGAAAAGCACCAACTTAATGAGCAGAGTAATAAGGAGGATGCCCAATCCCATGTTGCCCACAAGGTCCTTGGCATATGCCAGAGCATAGAGCATCGGCTTGGTGATTATGTACAGATATCCAAAATCCAAAGCCATGTCGAGATGCTTTATTTGCAGCTTATCTTCGTACATATCCAGTGTTTTTATTTCCTTCGCTCCAACGAACAGGCGATGAGTTTTGGAAATTTCCACAGAAGGAGCAACCGTAACGGCGTTGTCCGTGCTTTCGACATTGAAGATACTTTTGTCTGATTGCGCGGAATGTCTGTAGAAGACCTTGTAATTCAAACTTTGATGCGGAATGAACGCCACCAGCCAGTACTTGTCGGTGATCCCGAACCACCCCCCGGTAGTTTCATGTCGTATTTCGCTTTTTTTGGCTATGTTGTCGTAGCTTATTTCCTCGAGCTTTCCGTTTAAATATCCCAAAGGACCTTCGTAGAAGCTCATGGCGCCGTCTGCTTTCTGCGCCAATTCGCGATGAATTCGCGCTCTGGATTTGAGGGTTACATTTGCCGTCCCGTGATTTTTTACCACATCGACGATGGTAATGAGATAATTATCGTCAATGGATATATGTTTTTCGAAAACCAGACCATTGCCGTTTTCCCAAGTAAGCGTGACGGGAGAACCTTCCGACAGCTCCGTCGAATCTGTTTTCCAGCAGGTATGCTCATCTGGCAGGACGTCGGAGGGATTGTCGGAGGTCCAGTCCGTTTGGGCAAAATAGCGCCCATTTTCCTCTCCAAGAACTGGAGCGCTCTCGCTGCCGTCGAGGTTTTTCCTATATTTCGCGAGGCATACGTTGTCTATTTTCGCTCCCCGAGATGAAATAACTCCGGACAGATCGTTGGTTTTGATTTTTATGTGCTTGATTTTGTACTGGGGAGCAGGGTGGATGGCGGGCGGCGATTTTTTAGGAACATTCGGAGCCGCATTGCCGCCGTCAGCCATTGAAACCGGTCCGTCTATTTTTGCGGAACTTGGATGCCCGCCGCCGTTGAAAAAATAGGGATATCCCACCATGATGAGCACAGAAACCGCGAAAAACAACAGCACGTTCCGCTTTTCTTCTTCCATAAATACTCCCGTTTATTTTATTGGGACGGCTCAGCGCAGGAGCATATCTTTTGGGAGGCTTCCCGAATACGCTCCGCCAGCGGAGCCAAATCCTCCATGGGGCCGTGATACTCATGAGACGACACGTAGCCCTCATATTCGGTGAAAAACTTGTTGTGGTCCGTGTGGATCGGCTTCCAATCTTTCAGGTTTGTTTTATGCAGTGGAAAAAGCTTGGCGTGAACGTGGTTGATGCCAAATCCCTCGAAAATCATCGCAGTTCGCCCAACGTCTTCGAAGGCCGCGTCCAAAATACGGCCGACGATGGAGGACTTTATCACCAGCTTGCTCAACTCGTCGTCCGGCATATGAAAGGCATAACTGGAGAAATGCGCTTTGGGAATTACCACGGAAGCACCCAACGTGTTTGGATATATGGACAAAAACGCCATATGTTCGGAATCTTCCCAAATCTTGTGGGCCGGAGCCTCGCCACGGACGATCTTGCAAAAAATACAATCATCTTCTTTCATTTTGCACCATAAAACGTTAAGCAGTGGCAGAGTGTATCAAAAACGCAGCGAAATTGTAATGCCATAACGGTCTTTAATTGACGACTAGCCCCATCTTTTCAAGATCAGCGATGATGAATTCGCCTTATGCTCTCCTCCTACGCCGAATTCCAGTTTGATATTACACTCTTCGCAGGCTGAGTTTTCCGGAACGTTTTCCAGAACGCGGTCTCCTCCATTGGCAAAAATCAATTCATCGTCAGGATATTTTATGCGGGCTTTGCGAATCCCGTCGCATGCCGAGTCGTCGGAATCATCAAAGGCCAACAGATCGACCACCCCTTTAATATGCGAACAGACCGTCGCTCTCGTGTGGAATCCCAGGAAATTTTTTCCCTTTTTGCGGCAGAGCCACTCGTCGGAGTTCAGCAGCAATATCACTCCGTCCGACCTACGCGCGGCTTCTCGGATCATCTCTATGTGCCCTTCGTGGATTGGATCAAATCCCCCGCTAACGATGTAGTATTTGCTCATCCCATACTCCTCAAAATTTCCCCAGTGGCGTCGGGGCCGTTTACGGCGAATATCTCAGCATTTCCCAAAGCCAGCAATCTCTGGGCAATGGCATAGTCGTTGCCTCCCGCTTCGGTGCGATCCCCGAGGAAAATGATTTTTTCGTCCGCGTAGATCTGCCGCAAATAATTTGCCACCTGGTCTTTTCCAAAGCCTTTGGGAACGATGTCTATGCTTATGTTGCCGCCTATCGAAATATCATATTCCGGATAATCCTGCGCCAAATCACGAGCTATTTTCTCGCGCTCCTTATTTTGGCTATCCCAGAGACCGTATCTCGCTCTCTCTTTCTGCGGACAATCACGCCCCAGAACGCTAAAATTAAGCATTCCCACCCTAATTTCTATGTAATTTGGAAATAATTCGAAGGGATAGGCGGTGTTCCGGCGATAATTCTCCAACTTCGCCAGCAGAGATTCCTCTGGTTCGAAATTATTCTGATACACGAGCTTTCCGCCGACATAAAATTCGTTCCCCAGGGATGCGAAAACACCGCTTATTTTCGAAAGAATTCCCTCCGAAACCTGCTCCTGAATTTTTTTATAGTCGGAGCCGGAAACGATATAAAAAATCCTCTCCGTTAGGAAATTATCGAAAAATTCAGCAAATTCCTCCGTCATGGGAAGTCGCGCCGGAGTCAGAGTTCCATCCATATCTGCCACGAAGATGATTTTCATGCCATCTCCGACCGGACTTTACAGTGGCAATTTCCGGAGCAGCGTCCGTAGGAGTCTTTATACCTAACAATATCGCCCTCGTCTAGAATTCCCCCCCTCTGAATCTCCTTCACCAGCAGGATATCAGGTCCGAGATTTTTCAGAGAATGCACAGCTCCGCGCGGAATTTCCACGGTCTCTCCCTTTCCAAGGGGCACAGCAGACTCGCCGAGCGTCGCTTCCGCGCATCCCTCAATAATTTCCCACTTTTCGGATCTATGCTCATGGGATTGCAGAGACAACTGCGCCCCGGGGTTGACGGCGATGGTTTTTACGACAAATCCTTCGCCTACTTCCTCTACATGCCAGCTCCCCCAGGGCCTTTCGCATTTGTCACCTTTTTTATAGTTGTTAACCATGATCGATGCAACTCTTGGCAAAACACGCGAATGCATCATAAAGCCATCGGAAGATTAAAAAAAGACCCAGGTTCTAATCGTCGGTGCGGGAGCTTCCATGCTCTAGAATGAGGATGGCATTGTTTTTATGGAAGGAGCATATTCCTTTGGATATGCTGATCATAAGTGGTCGCGTGCTTGCCGTCCGGAATATTTTTACCACTCCTTTTTTAAGCGATGCGACTATGGAAGCGTGGTTTTGCAGGATGCACATCTCCCCCTCCGTTGCCGGCAGTACTATTTTGCTAACTTCTCCGTCGAAGAGTTTCTTTTCCAATTCCAGTACTTTGGCCTTCAAACGGATACTCCCATGTTGGTCGCCTTTTCATAAACTTCCTCGATGGATCCCACCATGTAGAAGGCCATTTCCGGCAGATGGTCGCATTCGCCGGAAATGATGGTGGAAAATCCCTTGATGGTATCCTCGATATCAACAAATTTCCCCTTCATGCCGGTAAATATTTCGGCCACGTGGAACGGTTGGGACAGGAACCTTTGTATTTTCCTGGCTCTGGCGACCGTGAGTTTATCTTCTTCCGACAATTCATCCAGGCCGAGAATGGCAATGATATCCTGCAGCGATTTGTAGCTTTGCAATACGCGCTGGACCTCCCGAGCGACTTCATAGTGCTTCGGGCCGATTATGCCGGCGGAAAGCATTCTTGAGGTGGAGTTCAGCGGATCTACCGCCGGATAAATACCAAGCTCCGAGATTTTTCTGCTCAGAACCGTCGTGGCGTCCAAATGCGAAAAGGACGTCGCCGGAGCGGGGTCCGTCAGATCGTCGGCCGGAACGTAGATGGCCTGTACGCTGGTGATGGATCCCTTCAGCGTACTGGTGATTCTTTCCTGCAGTTCTCCCATATCCGTGGCCAGAGTCGGCTGATATCCCACGGCGGACGGAGTCCTCCCCAACAGAGCGGAAAGTTCTGATCCGGCCTGCGTAAATCTAAAGATGTTATCTATGAACAGCAAAACGTCCTGGTGCTCGTAGTCCCGAAAATATTCGGCCAGAGTGAGGCCGGTGAGCGCGACTCGAGTTCTGGCGCCGGGTGTTTCATTCATTTGACCGTAGACCAGCGCCGCTTTGGACTTGTTCCCCTTCAGATCTATAACGCCGGACTCGATCATTTCGTGGTAGAGATCATTGCCTTCGCGCGTTCTTTCCCCAACTCCGGCAAAGACTGAGTATCCGCCGTGCGCTTTGGCGACGTTGTTGATTAATTCTTCGATTAGGACAGTTTTTCCAACGCCGGCGCCGCCGAATAACCCTATTTTCCCGCCTTTCGCGTAGGGAGCAAGGAGATCCACCACCTTAATGCCGGTTACCAGAATTTCCGTTTCCGTAGCCTGTTCAACGAAGGTGGGAGCCTCCCTATGAATCGGAAAGAACAAATCAGATTTAATGGGGCCGCGATCGTCCATGGGCTCCCCGATGACGTTGATGATTCTGCCCAGCATCTGTTTTCCAACGGGCACGGTGATCATCTTTCCGGTATCGACGACCTCTTGGCCTCTTTTCAGGCCTTCTGTATTATCCAGCGCGATGGTTCGCACAACTTTTTCCCCCAATTGCTGCGCGACTTCAAGAACGACCTTCTTCCCGTTGTTCATTACCTCGAGAGCATTGAGAATCTGCGGAACATTTTCGTCGAAAACCACGTCCACCACAACGCCAAGCACCTGGGATATACGTCCTTTGTTTGTTTTCATACTTTTCATCCTCTGGATATGGCTTCCGCGCCGGAAACTACTTCCGCCAATTCTTGCGTAATGCCGTATTGCCTCAATCTATTATATTTTAAGCCTAAATTTGAGAGCAGATCGTCTGCGTTTCGGGTGGCGTTGTCCATGGAGGTCATGCGCGAGCTATGCTCGCTGGACAAACTCTCCAAAACAGACTGATAAATCTGCACAGCGATATTGTATGGAATTATGTTTTTCAAAATATCATCCACACTGGGCTCAAAAATGACCATGGCCGGATTCATACTCGATTTTGGCATCACCGGAATGAGGTTCTTTACCTCGATGCTGCGTTTTATGATTGAGTGATACTTGGTGTATATAATCGACGCTCTATCAATGCTTCCCGAAGAAAAATCCGAGATAATCCCTGCGGCCAGCTTTTGGGAATTATCAAACAGCTCTCCATCTTTGTAGAAATTGCCCAGCAGCTCCAGCGAATCGTCTCCGCTAAGAAAATGCTTCAAGAGTCCGGCCACCTTGCCTCCCAGACATAGCAAACGGACTTTTTTGTTTTTTCGATGCAATTCCGAGATTGTTAGAGCGGCTTTTCTTGTTACTAGATAATTGAAATTCCCGCACAGGCCGCGATCCGAAGCCAATACCAGCAGCATTTCGGTAGTTGTGCGCTTTCTGCCATGGAGAAGCTCGCAATCTATGTCCCTGGACTCTTCCTGAAGCTGAAACAATATGCTTTCCAACTCGTGCGCATATTCTCTGGAAATTTCAGCCTTGTGTTCAACTTTCCTCAGCTTTACGCCGGCAACCAGCTTCATGGCGGCAGTAACCTTGCGGGTAGACTGAATGACGCCTATTTTATCCCTCAACTCTTTCAGATTCGCCATGAGGTTACCTAAACTTTTTGATCATTTTTGAAATCTTTCAAATAGTTGGCAATCAGCAGCTTTAATTTTTCGTCGGTTGCGGCAGTTATTTCTCCGGAACTGCGCATATCCCGCAGAATTTCCTGAGCTTCGCTGTGGATGCGGGCCGCAACGTAGGTTTCAAAGGGCTTCGCCTGGAGCAGCGGCAAACTATCCAGGAAGCCATGCACTCCCAGATATATGCTGATGACCTGATTCTCCGCGCTCAGGGGCGAATATTGCGGCTGCTTAAGAAGTTCCGTCAACCTTTCTCCCCTGGAAATCAATTTCTTGCTGGAGGCATCCAAATCAGATGCAAACTGCGCAAAATTTGCCATCTCTCGATACTGGGCCAGCTCCAGTTTTATCTTGCCGGCCACCTGCTTCATGGATTTTATTTGGGCCGCAGATCCAACCCTGCTAACGGATTGGCCAACATTTATGGCGGGGCGAATGCCGTTGTGAAACAGATCGCTCTCCAGGAATATTTGGCCGTCCGTGATGGATATGACGTTGGTTGGAATATAAGCCGACAAATCGCCGGCTTGGGTTTCAATGATGGGAAGCGCCGTCAGCGATCCTCCGCCTTTGGATTTGCTGAGCTTGGCGGCTCTCTCCAAGAGCCTGGAATGCAGATAGAAGACGTCCCCAGGATAGGCTTCGCGTCCGGGCGGTCTTCTCAGCAGCAGCGACATCTGCCGATAGGAAATCGCGTGCTTGGATAGGTCGTCGTAGATCACGAGGGCATGCATCCCGTTATCTCGAAAATATTCTCCCATGGTGCAGCCGGAATAGGGAGCAAGATACTGCATTGTTGCGGCATCAGAGGCGGTTGCCGCCACGATGGTGGTGTATTCCATGGCTCCGGCGTTTGCCAGTGTTTTCATTATTTGAGCCACGGAAAATCTTTTCTGGCCTATGGCCACATAGATGCAGTACAGCTTATCCTTTTCAATGTTGTTGTCGAAGGCATGCTTTTGATTGAGAATGGCGTCTATAGCGATGGCCGTTTTGCCGGTCTGCCGATCGCCTATTATCAATTCCCTCTGGCCGCGGCCTATGGGAACCAGAGCGTCGATGGCTTTTAGCCCCGTTTGAACCGGCTCATGAACTGACTCTCTATCAACGATTCCTGGAGCCTTAATGTCAACGGGACGGTATTCCGTGACGTCCAGTGGTCCTTTACCGTCAATTGGTTCTCCCAAAGCATTAACGACGCGCCCAAGAAGTCCTCTACCCACCGGAGCCTGCATGATTTTACGCGTTCTGCGAACTTCCATCCCTTCGCGGACGTCCCGGTCCTCGCCGAACAGCACTATATCCGTGGTATCCTCTCCGAGATTTAGCGCCATTCCGTTGACGCCGGACTCAAACACGACCATTTCGCCCAAAGAGACGTCCTCCAGGCCGTAGACTTTGGCTATGCCGTCGCCGATGGATAACACGCGGCCTATCTCCACAAAATCAGCTCCCAAGTCGGCTTCAGCTATGCGCTTTTTTAATATGGCGGTAACTTCGGAGGATTTAATTTTCATGAATACTTCTCGTAATTGCGCCGCACAGACGGTCTAATTTGGATTTGAGTGAATAATCCAGAATCTTTGAGCGGTACTGTATTTTCGCTCCGCCAATGAGGGCAGGATCCTTTTGTGTAACGCACAGCACGCGGCGGCCGAGCACTTCTTCCATATCCTGGACAAGTTTCTTTTCCTCAGTCTTGGAAAATCTTTTGGCGTAGGTCACGCAGATGGCTTCTTTGCTATTCTCCTTATCCGCCAAGGAAATATAGGCGTCGCATATTTCGATAATCATGGTTAATCGCTTGTTTTTATGCAGCAAATGGAGAAACGCAGACACTTCAGGGGACAGTTTCAGCTTTTTGCTCAGCTTATCCACGAATTCCAGGCCGCATTCCGGAAGAAGAGAGTCCTTTTTCAGCGTCTTTTTATAGCTTTCCATGGCAAGCACATGCTCTTTTACGCTTTGCATTTGACGCAGTACCTTCGCTTCCTTTTTGAGGGAAACTGAAACTTCGTACAGCGATCTCGCATACCGGCTAACGACGGAATTTCCGGCACTTGGACTTAAATCTGCCAACTTTTACTCCATGGACCGAGAACATCGCGTATAACATACTCTTTAACCGCAGGATGGCAAGTGAAAATTCGTGGAATCGCCATAAAAACTGGAAAATTATTGATAATTCGCGCCTGCAGTTGTAGCATGATCAGCTGTGTTTTTATTGGAGTGATCGCATGGGGGATAATGTTTCTGGATTCGAGCTGGCGAAGCGCTGTGGCGCAAAAAAGGCTCTGGCTATGGTTGTGGACGGTGTTGCTCTGGACCTGTCAACTGCGGTTCCGGAAGACACTGCGGCAGAATTTATTACACAGGAGCATCCTTTGGCTTTGGAGATCATGCGTCACACTACGTCGCACATTATGGCCCAAGCGGTAAAGGAGCTGTGGCCCCAGACAAAGGTAGCCATTGGCCCCGTAATCGAAGATGGCTTTTACTACGACTTTCTGATGGACCGTCAAATCACGCCGAATGATTTTGAAAAAATAGAAAGCAAAATGCGCGAAATCATAAAGGCCGATTATAAAATTTCCCGAAAAGTTGTGGCCAAAGCAGACGCCGTGAAGATGTTTTCCGATTGCGGTGAATTCTTTAAGGTGGAACTAATTGAAAATCTGGATGCGGCAGAGGTCAGCCTCTATCGGCACGTGGATAAGTTCGTAGATTTATGTCGCGGCCCTCATTTGCCAAAGACAGGATACGCGTCGCCCCATCTGAAGCTCATGAAAGTCGCCGGAGCGTACTGGAAAGGCGATTCAAAGCGCGAGGTTCTGCAGAGGGTCTACGCTACGTCCTGGTTCTCAAAAGAAGATCTAGAAAATCATCTTCACAATCTGGAGGAAGCCGAGAAAAGAGATCATCGAAGAATCGCGAGGGATATGGACCTGTTCCATATGCAGGATGAAGCAGTGGGCTCCGTTTTCTGGCATCCGAAGGGATGGGTTCTCTACAACGCACTGCGGGATTATGTGCGCAGGTGCATCGTTAAGGACGGATATGTTGAGGTTTGTACGCCCCAGATGATAGATCGCTCCCTATGGGAAGCCTCCGGTCACTGGGAGAAATATCGGGAGAACATGTTCATAGCGGAATCCGAAGAAAGAACTCTTGTCGTGAAGCCCATGAATTGCCCCGGAGCCATACAGATTTTCAAGCAAGGTGTGAAAAGCTACAGGGATTTGCCGCTGCGGATGGCGGAATTTGGCTATTGTCACAGAAACGAACCATCCGGCTCTCTTTACGGAAGCATGCGAGTGCGCGGTTTCACCCAGGATGACGCCCATATTTTCTGCACTCCGGAGCAGATTAACTCGGAAACAAAAAAATTCTGCACGTTGCTGACCAAGATCTACAAGGGACTTGGATTTGAGTCTTTTAGCGTGAAATTTTCCGATCGTCCGGAAAAAAGAACCGGATCCGACGAGATTTGGGATCTGGCGGAAGATCTTCTGAAGAAAGCCACAGCCGAATCGGGATTGGTTTTCTCCCTAAACAAGGGCGAGGGTGCGTTCTATGGTCCGAAGTTGGAGTTTGTGCTGAAGGATAAATTAAACCGCGATTGGCAATGCGGCACTTTGCAGGTTGATTTTCAAATGCCGGAGAAGCTCGGAGCTTACTATACGGGAGAAGATGGCCAAAAGCGGCATCCGATTATGCTGCACAGAGCGGTTTTGGGATCGCTGGAGAGATTCATCGGCATTTTGCTGGAAAATTATGCTGGAAAATTGCCGCTCTGGCTCAGCCCGGTTCAGATAGTATGCGCCGCCATCACCAATGATTTTGACGGCTACGCCACGGATTGCTTTAGGGAATTTGTTAAAAATGGTCTCAGGGCGGAGCTGGACCTGAGAGCCGAAAAAATTTCCTATAAAATAAGGGCTCACATCGTCGAAAAGGTTCCAATAATTGCGGTGGTTGGAGCCAACGAGGTGAAAGATAGAACGATTACGCTAAGGTACTTCGATGCTTCACAGGAAACGTTGCCTTTGGCCGAAGCAATCGCTATGCTCGCCGAAAAATGCCGCTCTCCGGATGCGTAGCATTTTGACGGTTTATTGAGCGTGTTGCGCGGTGATTGCGTTGGTTTTTCAATAAATTTTAGGAGCCTTGGTGCTAAAACTTGAACCACAGAGATTCTCGGGAGCGGAAGCTTTGCCTCTGTTCGAAGGAGGGAAAGGGATTTCCATCTCCACCGGAGAGACCTGTGGAGCGTGGGCGGCGGCCGGAGGAGTGGGAACGTTTTCCGGTGTAAACGCGGATCACTACGACGAAAATAATAGGATCGTTCCACAAATTTTTCGCGGGAAATCCAGGGAAGAACGCCGAATTGAGCTGATCGAATATGCCGTTGCCGGTGGCATTGCCCAAGCCAAGATAGCGCGGGAAAGATCCAACGGAAATGGGCGCATTCACATGAATGTTCTCTGGGAGATGGGCGCCTGCGAGGAGATAATACGTCGCGTTCTCGAGGGAGCGAAGGAATGCATCCACGGTGTGGTCTGTGGGGCCGGTATGCCCTATAATTTGGCGGAAATTACGTCCAAATTTAGCGTCTATTACTATCCCATCGTATCATCGGCCAGAGCTTTTTCCGCTTTATTTCGCAGATCGTTTCAGAAATTTAAAGATTTTTTGGGCGGAGTCGTCTACGAGGACCCTTGGCTGGCCGGCGGTCATAATGGGTTATCCAACGCGGAAGATCCGCTGAAACCGGCCAATCCCTATCTTCGACTTGCGGAATTGCGGGAGGTTTTGAACGGCTTCAATTTGCAAAGGATTCCCATAATTATCGCCGGCGGCGTTTGGTGGCTTTCGGAGTGGGAGGACTACATCGACAACGGAAGATTAGGGCCGACTGCTTTTCAGTTTGGAACTCGCTCCATATTAACTGCCGAATCTCCTGTGGCGCGAAGTTGGCACGAAAAATTGACCTCTTTGCGCAAAGGAGACGTGCTGCTTACGAAGCTCAGTCCAACGGGTTTTTATTCCTCCGCCATAAATAACAGGATGCTGAAAAATTTATTGGAATTACAGGATCGCCAAGCAAACGTGGTGGAAGCGTCTTCCGTAACCGTTGATGTTCACGGCAGAAAGCTCTATCTGGACGAATCCAAGGCGCAATTCATTGAAGCTTGGGTTAAAAACGGATTTTCGACGCCCATGTTGACGCCGGATAATACCGTCGTCTTTACCACTCCGGAGCAGTCGGAGCAAATTCTTCAGGACCAGAGAAACTGCCACTGCTGTTTGAGCGCCTGCCGCTTCAGCAGCTGGTGTCAACACAAGGGATCGGCCGGCAGAATTCCGGATCCGAGAAGCTTTTGTATTCAAAAGAATCTTCAGGGCATTGCCCACGGCGGCGACGTGGAGGATAATCTCTTGTTTGCGGGACACTGCGCCTATCGTTTTTCCGAGGATCCATTCTATGACAACGGTTTTATTCCAACCACGCAACAGCTGATCGATCGCATTCTTACCGGATATTGATTTTGGAAATTCCGAAAACAAGATTGGCGAAAAAAATTGCCGAAAGCGGCGTTGCGTCTCGCCGAGAGGCTGAAAAATTAATCGAGGCCGGAAAAGTTCTCGTAAACGATGGGGTTGTTAAAACACCGGTATTTTTCGTTACGGATCAAGATGAAATTTCAGTGGATGGAAAAAACATATCTGGTATTCGGGAAGAAATAATCATGTGGAAATTTCATAAGCCAAGAGAGGTTGTTACGACAAAATGGGACCCTCAAAACCGGAGAACCGTTTTCGATTTTTTCCCCGATATTGAAGGAAGGTTATTGTACGTTGGGCGTCTGGATTATAATTCGGAAGGATTGCTGCTATTCACCAACAATGGCAATCTTGCGAGGAAGTTGGAGCTTCCAAGCACCGGGTTGAAAAGGACCTATTTAGTGCGATTTCGCGGGAGTTTTTCGGAAGCGAATATCCAGGCGCTCAAAAACGGCATTAGCGTGGATGGCGTACAATATGGCTCAATTGACCTGAAACTGCGGAAAAATAGGACGGACGCTAAAAATTTTTGGGCAACGGCGACGCTGTCCGAAGGAAAAAATAGGGAAATTCGCAAAATCATGGAATATTGCGGATGCCAGGTCAGCCGCTTGATAAGAACTGGCTACGGGCCGTTTAAATTGGGCGATCTGCCCACGGGCAAATTTTCCCGCATTCCGGAAAAGGAGATTTTTAAACTGCGGCGCTCTATTTTTTGCAGCGACACCTAGATTATCGTTTTCGAATTTACTAGAATTCGCCGGTTGTTTGCGAGGTGTATTAATGTTAAAGAAGGTGTGCATTTGTATGATGGTTTTTGGCATGATGTGTGATGTTTCTTCGAAAACGGTTAAACCGGACAAAAGTTCAAGTGGATTGATTCCCCGAAGCGTTCTCCTGGCGAAGCCGGATAGATTCTGCGTCACCATGAGCCACGACGGCAGCAAAATCGCCTACATGGCACGAAAGGGCGACGAGGTTGAGGTTTGCGTCGAGGATCTGTCGGGAAAATTACTGATAAAGTTTCCCGTAAAGCCTTCTCGCAGTTTTGGGGAGTTCGGGCTGAGGTGGATGTACACCGACAACCACATCCTGGTGCTTCAGGACAAAAACGGAGACGAAAACTATCAAATCCACTGCTATGACGTCGCCAGCGGAAAATCCAAGAACCTCACTCCATTTGAGGGCGCCAAGTCCCATCCGAACAGATTGAGTCGGAAACATCCGAGGGAACTGATAATCTCCTGCAACAAGCGCGATTCCAAGTGGTTTGACGCCTATCGTGTGAACATTGAGAGCGGGAAAATCGACCTGGTGTTCCAGAACGACGAATACGGCAATTTCATCTTCGATCCGGACTTTAGCTTGAGAATAGCCTGCAAAACTATGCCGGACGGCAGCGAAGAATACTACGAAATCATCGACGGTCAGCCAAAATTGTTCAAAAAAGTGCCGTTTGAGGACAGCAAGAATACCATGCTGCTGTATGTCAGCTTCGATGGCGGAACGTTGTATGGGCTGGATTCGTCCGGAGGAGACAAGAACGCCCTGGTGGCCTACGATCTGAAGAGTAAAAGCTCAAAAGTGCTTTTCCACAGCGATTTGGCCGATGTGTGGCATTTCAACTATGATCCGAACACCTATGTGCCCCAGATGGTGACGGTGGATTATATGGTGCCAGAGGTGGTGGCGATTGCCTCCGAGATATCCGGTGACGCCGATTATCTAAAGTCTAAACTTAACTGCAATTACACGGTGTTGGACAAAAATCTTGGGAATAATCGATGGCTGATTGCCGCCCACCGCGACGACGCGCCTTGCCGCTACTATCTGTATGAAAGAAATCCCCAGAAGAGGACATCGCTGTCTCTGAGATTGCTGTTTTCGGCCCAGCCGGAGCTGGAGAAATATCAGCTGCAGAAAATGACGCCGGTGCTGGTCAAATCCCGCGATGGCCTGGATTTGGTCTGCTATCTGACAAAGTCCGTTGATTTTCAAGAGGGACATCCGTCGAAGATGGTGGTGCTGGTTCATGGCGGCCCTTGGGCCCGCGATGATTTGGGCTTCTACAAAGGGGTGCAGCTGCTGGCCAATCGTGGATACTCGGTGCTGCAGGTGAACTATCGCGGGTCGCTGGGGTTCGGAAAGGCCTTCGTCAACGCCGCCAACGGCAATCTGGATAAAATTCGCAACGACATCGTCGACGCCGCCAATTGGGCAATAGAGAATGGGATCGCGCATAAGGATCAAGTGGCCATCATGGGCGCCAGTTTCGGCGGCTATTCTGCGCTGGCGGGGCTGGCCTTTACTCCGGACGTATTCTGCTGCGGAGTAGACATAGTCGGGCCGTCCAATTGGCTTACCATGGTTAAAACCGTTCCGGCATATTGGCTTCCGCATATGGCTGATTTCTACAAATGCATCGGCGATCCAAACACCGAAGAGGGTAGAGAGCGGATGCTGGCCAATTCGCCAATTACGCGGGTGAATGACATAAAAAAACCGCTCATCATCTTCCAGGGCGAGCATGATCCTAGGGTCAACAAGGCGGAGTCGGATCAAATGGTGGCCACCATGAAGAAAAATGGGCTGGATGTGGTCTATGTGCTATATCCGGACGAGGGGCACGGGTTCCAGCGGGATCCTAACGTTAGGTCTTATTTTGCCTTTACGGAGAAGTTTCTTTCAAAAACGCTTGGCGGATGGCATGAGCCGATCAATGATAAGGAGTTGGAAGGTTCTTCGCACAAGGTTTTGGAAGGGAAAATATAGCGTTGCACGGTGGGAAAAAGATCAGCCTTAGGTCCATTATAATATGGGGCGTAGCGAATTTGTTCTACCTCTATGAGGTGATTCTGAGGGTATCTCCCAGCGTCATGACCGATGGCCTGATGCTGCACTACGGCGTAACCACCGGTATGCTGGGGCTGCTGGTTTCCTGCTTCTATTTCTCCTATACGGCGCTGCAGATTCCCTGCGGGTTGATTCTGGATCGGCTGGGCGCTCGGAATCTCATAGGCTCCTCGGTGATTTTGTCAATTCTGGGGTCTGTGCTGTTTGCCCTGACCGATCAGGTGTGGACGGGCCAGCTGGGACGCTTTCTGGTGGGAGCCGGAGCCGCCAGCGCTTTTGTGTCGAGCCTGCAAATTGCTTCGGTTCTATTTCCGGCAAAATATTTTCCGCTGTTCGCCGGCATAACCAACATGATGGGCACTTTTGGGGCGCTTTGCGGCGGATTTCCAGTGGCGAGGTCCGTAAATATCTTCGGCTGGAGGGAAACAGTATTTCTGCTGGCTGCCATTGGCGGCGTCATCGCGCTGCTGACGTTCACGATCATTCCGCGAGTAATAAAAATTTCCGAGAATACCCGCCTTAGAGATCATTTTGCATCTGTGCTCGCAAAAGTATTGAGAAATAAGCAGATAATCCTGTCTGGTCTGGTGGGCGGATTCATGTATC
>JAITRM010000024.1 GCA_031288395.1 Holosporaceae bacterium
GTTGAACCATCGCCCGCGAAAAGTGCTAAACTTCCGCACACCATACGAGGTTTTCTTTGATACGCACACTTTTGCAACCTCTGCTTTAGGCCTTGATGCAGTTCAGACTTTAATGGGCGTAATTTTGTGGAAAACTCTCCGAGTTTACCCATAAAAATTATTCGACCAACCAACTCTGACTTTTTTCTAAAATAGTCTCACTTCTATCTGAACTTATACACAAAGAAAATCTACCAGCTGGCGCCAAGCTTTATGGTTGATTTTTTGTTGTCTGATTGTATTTCAATGGAGTTTTGGTATATGTTTAGCACTTCCCCGTCGTCTATTTTATCTCCGACGCCGTACCAGGCGTCATCGATGTAGGCTTTGGAGTTGTCCAGAATGCCAAGTAATTTATGTTCTTTTGACTTTTTTAAATTGAATAAATTGATCGATTTGACGTCGACAGCATGTTTCTCCTCAATTATTTCGACTGCGCGCCCCGTTTCTTTTTCCTCAAAGGAGAAAATTTTACACTTTATTTTCACAAACAATTCATTGGAGCCGGATCTCAGAATTTTTATCGATTCGAATCCGACAACGCCAGCAGATTCGCGCCATAATGTGTCTAAAAATTTATAAATGCAACTTTCCTCTGAAACATTGAATTTTATTTCCAATACTTTTTCGCGAACGCCGGCCCCATTGCTCATCCTAAACAGCACTTTTTGCAGCGAAAATTTTTGGCTGGCTTTTTCCACAACGTGTTTTATGTTTATGTTCCGGTTGAAAATCTTTTCCTTAGATTTCAATCCATTCCAGGACGTTTTATGAATTGTATTTGCCAGCTCTGCCATGGATCTGGCCTCTTCGTCCAATAGGTTTCTTTGATTTTTCAAGCTGTCCAGTTTCAAAAACTTAATAAAGCACAGAAAACAAAGTATTAGTATTGTAAAAAATGTACAAATCGCCATTATTTTATTCTTATGCATGCCAGTACGCCAAATTTTCTGTCCGTTCCGAGCTCTTCGTATTCACCGTCCACAGTCTCTAGTTTTTCCAGCGATATTTCCAGCCCCTGCCGATTGAGCTTTTGTAATGTTTCAAACTCTTTTTTGTCCAGCAGTGTTTTTATTTGCACAGAACTGCAATTCTCCAGGCACAGCTGCTCCACAAGCATACTATTTTCACGGCAGAAGCGTGACGCTTTCTCAAATTTTTCCAATGGGTTACAAGAATTTTTTAGGGTCTCAACAAACTGTTTAAGAAAACAAAAATTGCCAATATTTATCTTTAAGCGAAAATTCTGGACGCCGACGATTACAGTTTTTTCCAACTCCATTATCTTTTGTTCTTCGCTACTAATTTCTCTGTGAAGTATCAGGATGGCGAAAACCAAGACAAGTACCGCCGAGGACGCGAGATGATAAGATCGTTCCATATCAAGGCATTGCGCCAACCAATTTCTTCGCACAAATATCCTTTTCATTTTTTTTCTATGGGAAAGAAAGCTCATCAGTTTTGGCTCGCCATGTTCTTTTAGCGTGAATATTTCGAAAGATATATTTTGATTGGAAGACGAATCAATTTCCCGTAATGGGGTAATGATTTTTATCGTTTTTTCCAGACCGAATCTTTTTAGGTAAACAATTGTTTTAAAAATCTCTTTAGAGGCGTCTGAATGATGGTATAAAAATCGCGAGAAAACCACTCCTCGTCCAATGCCAGCTATGATTCTAAGATTTCCGAATTCATGTTCTGCGGCGTATAGCCACCAGGTCTCCGCGTCGATTGGAGCGATACTTTCACAGAATTCAGCCACCACATTTTCCATTAAAAATATTCCATCTTCGGCGGACAATTGGTGAAAAAATTTGCAGTATTTGAACGAATTTTTTTGGATATAAAACGCGCTTTTTTTGAAAAAATTCCATTGATCGCTTCGGACCAAAAAAGCTATCTCGTCGTTTGACAAAGCCTTTTTTTGGCAGTGCAGAATCCTATGGGCCTCTGTCAACGAACAATTGGTCAACTTTTCCAGTGAAAAATCTATGCTCCTTAGATCGAGAACGATCTGGTAATTTTCACGAGGAAGAAGCAAAAAATCGCCGTAGGAGAGCAAACGTAGCTGTCGTTCTCCATCAAAAATTTTCACTCCATTTTCGCCGCATAAAGCGTACATATCAGACTCCGGCTACTTCTACATAGTTGTAGATGGGGTAAAATAGACTGCACAAAATGAAGATTAGTATAAAACCGGTAAAAAGCGTCAGTCCGACGCTTAAAGATTGCCCTAACGATTTGATTTCAAACAGTGTTTCCTTATATTGAGTCTCGCTTGCATGATCAAAACTTGCGACTAAGTCATTGCCTTCTTCTCCGACATACAGAGCCATTATCAAACTTTGCGGTATGAATTTTGCTCTAGAAAACGATTCCGATATTTTATTGCCTTCGACGATGCGTTCGCGAACATTGTGCAATTCGATTTTTATGTTTTCTAATCGAGATGATTCAATAGCTAAATCAAGAGCTTCCATAAAATCCAATTTTGCGGCCAACGCTATGTGCAGTATTTTACAAAATTGCCATAGTGAAATTTTTATAATCAGCGTTCCAATTTTCGGTATTTTCAGCAGAAGATTGGACAGGATGCGGCGACCGTTCCTGTTGATCAGGAGTACGAAAGTAGCCAGCAATGCCAAAGTTGAAAGAACAAATGTGATTCCCAACATTAAGGGAAACCATTCCAACGCTAATTCCGTCAGCAGTGGAATTTCTCCATGGCCGAAGTTTTGCGCCAGCTCGGCAACCTGCGGCCCCAGTATCAACAAGCTCAGGATCAGGACCAACACGGCTATAACCGCCATGAAAATCGGATAAGCCACAGTGCGTTTCACACTATTTTTCCATTCCGTTTGCAATTTCAAAAAATTCAGGACGCTTAGGATAACTTCCGACGTCTTGCCAGTCTTTTCGGTGGATTTCAGCAGTCCTATGGTTACATTATCAAAAATATTTTTACATTTCTCGAAGGCGCGGCCTATGCTTTCGCCATTTTTTAGGGCAGCCACTACGCTCAGTAGAGACGCGCTCAGCGTTTTGTTGCCGTAAAACTCGATGAACGATTCGATGGCGTCGTTAATTCCCACTTTGCATTTCAACTGGAAACTTATGTGGAGAAAAAACATCAGCATGTCTTCTACATTTACTCCCAGAGAAGGAAAATACACCTTTCTGAGACATATGGGCTGATAGTGTTTTCCGTGCAAATTTTCGTATGCGCATTTGTAATTATCGGCCAGAACGGATCCATTTTTTTTCAAACCGTCTTTGGTTAGAATTTGGTATTTAAATATCGCCATCTCCAAAAATCCTTTTAATTTCCGCCCAATTGGTGAGATTACGAGCTACGGCTTCCTCCGCGGACGTCCGAAAAGTTTTGTCGGCTTTACAGACGCTTATGTCTTCATGCTCCAATAAATTGTCTTTTAATTCTTCGGAAAAGTACAAATATTCCGTCAGCGGAAATCTATGGCGATACTCTCCATTTTCCAAATGTCGCGCCAGCCGTTGGGAGAAAATTCCTATCATGGAGGGCACAAAGTCCGACAATTTCAATTCCAAATCCAGCAATCTGCGCAGTCCTTCGACGGGAGTAGACGCGTGGAGCGTCGCCATGACCAATCTGCCGGTTAAAGATGCTCTCACTGCGCTCGCTGCCGTCGCTTCGTCTCGAATTTCTCCGATCAGCATTACGTCCGGATCCTGCCGAAGAATGGAGCGCACCCCATCAGAAAAAGAGAGTATTCCCTCTTCCCGCAAATCCAATTGCTTGACGCCTTCGATCTGGTACTCCACCGGATCTTCCAGCGTCATGATGTTCACGGAAAATGAATTTATTTCCTTGAGCAGCGAATAGAGGGTGGTTGTTTTTCCGGAACCGGTCGGCCCTACGATGAGAAAAATTCCGCTGGGAAATGAAATTGCCCTTTTCAACCACAGAAAATCCTCCGTAGAAAAGCCCAACTGAGAAAGCGATGCAACGCCGTCGGATAAATCGAAAATTCTTACCACAAAATTTTCGCCAAAAATTCCCGGATGGGTGGATATCCTCAAATCCACCGTTTTTCCGGCGAGATATATTCTCGTATGTCCACTTTGGGGACGGCGATTTTCCGTAATGTTCAGATTGGCCATCAATTTTAGTTTTGATTTTATGCGTGCCCACGATTCCGGATCCAATGTGCGCAGCACGTGCAATAGACCGTCTATTCTTAGGCGCGTGCGCACCAAATTTTCCAGCGGCTCGAAGTGAATGTCACTGGCCTTCGCTTCCACAGCGTCAAAAATAACCTTATTGAGCAGCAACAACGGATCCGTCGTTATGGAGTCGGCGCTGCATTTCATGATCTCCAAAAAATGCAAAATTTCGCTCTCTTTTGCGATATAAAATTCAACTTCCAGGTCCTTGAAAAACGTGCGAATAGCGTCAATTGCGCGCAGATCGCCGGGATCCGAAATGGCCACCTTAACTACTTCGTCATTGAGGAAAAATGGTATGGCCAAATATGCTGAAGAAGCGTCGTAGCCGAGAGAGGCCAGCGTATTTGCGTCGATATAGAGAAATTCCAAAGCAACTGTTTCTATGGCATATGTCTCCGAGAGAGCCCTTAGCAGCGAATCTTCTTCCAAAAAGCCAAGACTTACGGCTGCCTGGCCGAATAATTTTTGGGAATGTTCCTGGAATTTTGCAACTATGGCTATTTGCTCCGCAGTTAGCAATCCCTTGCTCAACAGCGTGTCTCCGATGGTTCTGAATGCGGCGCCACCCACGATTTGTTCCTTTCAAAACGAATCCTTCGGTGCAATTTTATCATTCATTTGGTAAGGAAAGTTTTAATCGATCATTGGCCGTTTTCGCTTTCTTAAAAAAATGCAGAAAAAAACAGCAAGTTCCTTCAAGACAGAGAAGATATGGATCGGTATATTCTCTTGTCATTTTCGATCCTGGCCAGGGTTACGGCCCCGATGTTTTGGTATTTGGACGACGGAAGCATATTTATTCCGTCGGAGAAGCTTTCGTACTCATCGAAGGGAACCTCCATTCGATCCTCTATCAGTCGGCGACTATTCTCGGGTGACAGCGCTTCCCTATAACCTTCGGAAATTATTCCGCTGAAAAATTCAGCTACGCTGCCGGAGCCGTAGCTAAAAAATCCGACGCGTTTTTGGCTGAGGCTCTCCGGAGTATTGTCCAGCAGCGATAGCAGGCAGATATAAACCGAAGCTGAGCAGCTGTTTCCTATAAGGCTGCCATAGATCAGCGAATTTTCCAAAAATTTATTCCGAAGGGTCTGTTGATTTGCTTTGCGAGCCATTTTGCAGAAGGGAGCGTGGTAGCAAATACAATCCAGATCGGAGGTGTTCAGGCGAGATAGAGTAAGGTATCTTTCCAGCGTTGTGTTCAGCGATTTCAAGTAGTTATAAACCGACAGTTTGCTATCGAACAAAGCTTCACTTTTGTATATGGGTCTCCAGAAGTCCATGACGTCAGTGGTATGAATTCCCGAATAGGGCTCCAGAGTTAAAACTCTCGGATTTTCGCCCACAACCATGGCAACCGCCGCGCCGCCCTGAGTAGGCTCCCCGGGTGTGTTGGGGAGATATTTCACGATATCCGACGCCACAACCAACACTTTGGAACGTGGATTTTCCCTGACGTATGATTTCGCCAACTGCAGCGCTGCAGTCGCCGAATAGCAGGCTTGTTTTAGATCGAAAACGCGACAGTCTTCCCTCAATTGCAAAAAATTATGCACATAAATGCCTGCGGATTTGGACAAATCAAAGGACGACTCCGTAGCAAATATCAGCATGTCTATGTCGTTTTTATCCGGCGTACTGGCCGTCGCTTTTTGAGCGGCGTCTACGGCGATGGTCACAATGTCCTCATTGGGAGGAAATATGGACATCTGCTTCTGGCCGATTCCCACATAGTACTTCTCATAGTCTTCTCTTCGGTGCAGAGCCAGCGTTTCCAGCTTTAGAAAATATTTGGATGTGGAAAACGCAATGGAGTCTATGCCTATCTTCATTCGCTGTGTCTTTCCAGCCTCATATGGGACGCCGTCAACTCGCCTCTGTTGGTCTGGGCCGCCATCAAAGACAACTCCGAACACAGGACCGCCGCGCCGATTATGGCCGCCAATCTTTGCGCGGATCCAGAATCCGAAGCTCCACACCCCATAAGCTCAAGATTGCTTGCGGCAAAATCCAAATTTTTGCCGTTTCCGACTGTTCCCACGATTATGTTAGGAATATTTACGGAAAAATACAAATCTTGCCCCTCAAAATCCGCAAATGTGATCCCCTGAGATGCTTCCACAACGTTTGCGGCGTCCTGGCCGGTCGCTAAATAGACAGCCAGGACGATGTTGGCAAAATGCGCGTTGGCGCTTCGAACGCTCCCGGATAAAATGCTGCCGGCCAGATTTTTTTTATTGTTTAGGTTCACGATTTTGGCCGGAGTGCTCTTTAAAATCGATTCACAAACGCCGCACGGCACGACAATTTCCGCCGAAACGCGCTTCCCCCTGCCAAGAATACCATTTACGGAGGACGGTTTTTTATCGGTGCAGTAATTTCCGGAGATTGAGACGTACTTCACATTTCTGCAATTGGCGATTATGAAATCCAAAACGGCGTCGGCCGCCCTTGTGACCATATTATGGCCGGACGCGTTGCCGGTGGTCATCTCCAGCCTAAGATAAAGTAGCCTTCCTACGTTTTCGGTGATTATTCGACGTAATTTGGCAAAGCGGCTCGTGGTTTCAACGACTTTTTTGGCTAGGTCTAGATTGCTTTCTATCCAATCTTTGCAAACCAAAGCATTTTCCAGATTATTCGCTTCCACAATGACGGATCGGGACATAACGTCGTCTATCACCCGAACGTCTATGCCCGCCGTTTTTTGAGATACCAAAGCCCCGCGCTTAACCGAACTCCAAAGCGGAATTTCGAGCGTGGCCAATGGCGTTGATATCAAACACACCGCGCCTTTATAGATTATTTTTATCTGCCCAACGACCTTCGTCGGTATGACAGTCGCAATTTTGCTATCTTCAAAGTCCATCGGCCCTCACGTGCCCATTGATGACGTGCAGAGTTCGCCGGCGATTTTAGCATAAAAAACTGTTGAACAAAACGTATCATGGTGATAGCTTAGCCAAGCACTATCGCGGGGTAGAGCAGTCTGGTAGCTCGTCAGGCTCATAACCTGAAGGTCGCAGGTTCAAATCCTGCCCCCGCAACCGTTCGAAACATCCGGACCGGAAAAGCAGTATATCATCGATTGTTTCTCGCGTAGCACCCAGGCTCGTGGTCGTTTACAATTCCGACCGCCTGCATAAAGGAGTATATGATAACCGAGCCCACAAATTTAAATCCGAGTTTTTTAAGATCTTTGCTCAGTTTATCAGATAATTCGCTTCTGACGATCCTCTGCAAGCCGTCGTTTACAATGGGTTTGTAATTTACATATTGCCACAAAAAATCATCGAAGGTGCGGCCTTCCTTCAGACGCAGATAGGCTTTTGCATTTTCGACGACGGCGTTAACCTTCAAATTGCTCCGGATGATTCCGGCATCGTTCATCAATGATCGTATTTTTTCATCACCATATCTAACCAGAATCTCCGGATCGAAATTATCGAAAACTTCTCTCATATGATCGCGCTTTTTGAGAATAAGCTCCCAGCTCAATCCACAGGATTTTCCCTCCAGAATCAGCATTTCAAACAGCCGCCGATCATCATGCAGCGGCCTTCCCCACTCCTCGTCGTGATATCTCCGCAGCAGTTCTCTTGAACTGGCCCACGAGCATCTTTCAGTCATTTCCGGTTGCCTCGAGTAATTTCTCTCCCAAGTTTATCGCATTTTTCGTCCAAAAGTTCTATCTTTTTGATGACGGCATGAAAAAAAACTGTACATTTCGTAAAAAATATAGTTGACAAAGGGAGCGCCTCAATGCGATAACGCCCCATATTTATTTTTTAGAAAGGGAAAAGAACAAAATGAAGAAGAATATAGTAAGAGGTTTTTGCTCCGGAGTCCTGCTTTCGTCCGCGCTGCTGTACGGAGACGCGGCGGGGATGAATCATCAGTTCAAGCTTCCAGAAGATACGTTGGAACTGCTGCTGAATAGTGTCGGGAGCTCAAAGAAAGATGTGACTGAGGTCATTGGAAGCGATGCTGCGCTTGAGTATTCTGTGTTAGAGGATGAAGTCCTGGAATTCGTAGAAAATATATTAGCGAAGAAGAATTCACAAAATCCGAGCGTTTGGATGTGCGAAAAGTGTTTTAGGTGCTCTCTGTCCAATGTCGATTGGAGCATTGCTAACTTGATCAAGGTGCTGAACTTAGAGAATCAAGAGAAAGAAATGTTGCGTTTGCTGGAAGAAGAAGAGGAAAAGAAGCGGAAGGCAGAAGAAGAAGCGAAGCGGAAGGAAGAAGATGAAAAGAAGCAAAAGGAAGAAGAGGAAGCGAAGCGGAAGGAAGAGGAGGAGGCGAAGCGGAGGGAAGAAGAAGAAGCGAAGCGGAAGGAAGAAGAGGAGGCGAAGCGGAGGGAAGAAGAGGAGGCGAAGCGGAAGGAAGAAGAGGAGGCGAAGCGGAGGGAAGAAGCGGAAGCTATGAAAAAAGCTCTGCAAGACAAGGAAAAAGAGCTGATAGAGAAGGGAAATGAGATCGAACAGCTGAACGAGAAGCTACAGAAGCAAGATACAGAAAGAAATGAGCAGCTGAAGAAGCTAGAAGCGGACCTGAAGGCGCTAAGAGCGGACCTGAAGAAGCGTGACGAGGAACTGAAGGAACTGAAAAAGGAACATGACGAGGAACTGAAGGAACTAAAAAAGGAACATGACGAGGAACTGAAGGAGCGTGACGAGGAACTGAAGGAACTGAAGGAGGAAGTGGAGGAACTGAAAAAGGAACATGAGGAACTGGACAAGGAACTGAAGGAGGAAGTGGAGGAGCGTGACGAGGAACTGGAGATGAAGACTAGCCAGTACCAGGAGGAGATGAAGAAAAAAGAAGAGGAATTGGAAAAGCTAAAAGCGGAAGCGAAGCGAAAGGCAGAA
>JAITRM010000036.1 GCA_031288395.1 Holosporaceae bacterium
AGCCGATTGGAGTTGCGTCTACAACAATTTTTGGAATCGTAAAGCTGGGATCGGATTTTGCATTAAATAGAAACGGAGCGATGGAGATTGCTAAAAACGGAGATGAGGACATGGTCATTTACGATCTTGCAAAAATGAAAATTGTGCAGAACGGCATTGTGGATCTGGAGGAAAATGTTGCCATTTATCGGGCGTTTTTAAACGAAGATCTGCAATTTTCTTTTTACATGGCTTTTGAACCGGAGGCTGATTTTTCTTTTTGGCTGGAGATAATTTCCGACGGCGAGCATCTCATTGATTTTGCTGAAGAAATTTCCGGCGGAATTTTCGGTGTAAATCGTGGAATTACCCGTATTAAATTTACCAAACTTTTAGGGTCTTCAAAATGGAACGCCGACGTAAGTTTATTGGAAGCTCCAGAACCGGTTTTGCTAACGCCAAATTATGGGGATCACATCAAATCCGATTTGCGGCTATCTTCCAACGGTTCCACCTGGGATACCTACAGCATGATGGGAATCGATGCGGGAAACATTGCGTTTCAAAACAATCCGCGGGAAATTTATTTCGATTTTCCAAAGTCGGCGGTCGTCGATTTCGTCTATTTTTATAACAGCAATAACAATGAGTTAGGTCTTTTTGAGTTGCTGGGCTCCAACGACAAGATTCATTGGACGCGATTGTTTTACAAAGCTGGGGTTGCAATTGACAAAAACACGCTCACCGAAAAGAAGGGCGCGTTCCACCACTTTAAGTTGAAGTTTTCGAGCGAAGCCAACGTTCGCGGAATCCAGCTTTGGGGATCGCTGATCGACAACGACGACTCGGAGTTAATTCTGCTAACGCCGCAGATGAGCTCAAACTCCGTCGCCGGAATCACCATTTCCTGCTCAAATTTGAGGTGGAATAACCTGCGCGACGTAACTGCTCCGTCGAGCAATTCAGCCATGGAACTGGATAAAGGCAGCTACGACGACGCTTGGATTCAATACGAATTTGCTGAACCTCAGGTTGCAAATTTTCTGGACATGGCTTCGCAGCAGGACAACACGCATCGGACGGCTCGCTGGTTTAAACTTATGGCGTCCAACGACGGCGAAGAGTGGGAACTGCTGCTGGATAGGGAATATCATGAGGATTGGAAGCAGTGCGAAACGCGTTATTTCGAGTTTGAAAACGAAACCGCCAACAAATTTTACCGCCTGGTTTGCTCCTATACCAGCGACGGCAGCAATCCGTTCCTCTGGAGAATCTCGCGTTTCAGACTTTTCCGTCGAGAATCCGGCACCAGTTCGTTTGTGAACTGTCTACCACCTCTGATTGCAGCATCTCAGGACGGCTATGAAATTTCAGCGAATTCTGTGGATTCCGGGCACGAACCCTTCCGTCTCCTGGATGGCGACGCCGATAGCAAATGGGCAACCCTAGGTGGAGGTCATCTCAACGCATGGGTGAAAATCAAACTGCCGGAGGCGATGGCCTTCAACGCCGCGTATCTGCAGGCCCGAAATGATCAATGGTATTATCAAGCTCCGTCAGCGTTCAAAATTCAGGCTTCAAACGATAATGAAGACTGGACGGATTTGACATACGAGTCTGCGTCCTGGAGTCAGAAAGAAGGAAAAATCTTTTCGTTAATTAGAGATGACGTTTGGTATTGGTAGTGACGTTTGGTATTATGTGCTATAGCCCTGTATAAATCGCGCCGCTTCTAACCCAGCATGACTATACAAAAATGCTTTTTTTCAAATTTTCTTGCTAAAAATTTCTACTGCATTCATCGCCACCGCTCCCATTAAATTGGAGGTTCATTAACAGTGACTAATTGGAGAATCCCTTCGATCTTGCATTGCCGCAAGTTGCTAACGTGGCAGTTTATGTCAATGCCTCACCTTCCGCTGACGATTTATTCTAAGTTTAATAATTCTACGAGCCATAATTAGCACCAAGACGGTTCCAACCGTCATAAAAACCGAGGCCATAATGGCAGTTATGCTTTCGTGAAATTTTACGCTGACGGCGATGCAGAGCGACATAATGAGATTCCTGAAAACTACGACGGTTGAGGCTCCAACATAGGCGGCATTGTGACAGGATTGCAGCGCCTTTAACACGGATACTGGAACCAGAAACGCGCTGCCTACGCATTGTAGACTCATGGAAAATAACAGGTTGTTGGGAGTCCAGAGAGCGCGTTCCGAAATCAACAAAATCGCGTAGATTCCAAAAATTACGTAGATTCCAGTTCCGATTCTTTTGGAAATTTTAAGGCCAAATTTTCGCAGGACTATCCTGTAGGCGAATGTGGCGATTACGTAGAACATGAGCGGAATAGCTGAAAATAATGCAATGTCGGCGGCGTCGTGGCCAAAGAATTCCGAGCAAATAAAGGGGCAGCTGGTGGCAAAAATCATGTATCCGCCGGCGAAAAGTCCTGGTATTAGAGCATATATAACGAAAGATGAATTCTTTAATACAGCCCCATAGTCACAAAAAAGTTTCGATACGGAAAAATGCCGGCGTTGCTCTTTTCTCCGCTTTCTCAGCAAAACAGAAAAAAATGCCATTCCAATTAGCTGGGCCACAAGTAGAACGAAAAATGATAGCCTCCAGCTTGCAATTTCAGCCAGAATGGTTCCGACGAATGGAGACAAAATCCAGGCTATGGGCTGATACAGTTCCAAAATGCCAACTACGCTGCCTTTTTCGTTATCGGAAAATATTTTATTTATAACGCTTAGCGATACGACGTAGATGACGCTCGCCCCAATGGCCTGTAGAAATCTCATTAGGATGAATATTGGCAGCGATGTAGAAATCATGCATCCGAAATGCCCCAGCGCGGAAAATACGAGGGCCGGAAGGATTACAGCACGATTGCCGTGCAAATCTATCATGGGGCTACAGAGAAAACGCCCGGCAAATTCTCCGATCAGATGCGCAACTATCGTCATTTGCATCAAGGCGTTGGTTGTTTCCAGATCAATTGCCATCTGCTTCAGATTTGGTATGTATATGCTGACCGCCGCAGACGTCGCAACGTTTAGAAACAGCAGAAAAAACGTCACTTTTTTGAGGGATAGATTCCCTTTTTTACTCAAAAGAAAATTCTCTATTAGTGCGGCGAAATCTTTCATGGGAAAACCAATCTAAGGCTCAACGGATTTAAGAGAATTTTCAACAATTTTTATCGCTCGAAGGAAGGACTCCCGCACCGTTTCTTTTGATGTGTCCAAAACTACGTAGGCATCGTTGAGGGTTAATGGGGCAATTTCTCGGGATTGATCCTGTTTGTCTCTTGCAATTAAACTTTCCAGAACCTCGGCATATGTTATTTGGTCATTGTTTCTTTTTAGAGATCGAAAGCGACGAGTGGCTCGAATCTCCGGACTGGCGGTTACAAAAATTTTGCAGACGGCATCAGGAATTACAACGGTACCTATGTCTCGACCATCCAGCACAGACCCTCTATGGTTATCTCCGGGACAGACGACAAAATCTCGCTGCAACCGCGTCATAACTTCGCGTATTTCCGGCGACTTCGCAATTTTGGAAGCCTTCAGGCCGACTATGTCTGATTTTAAGACGCTCATTGGTATTTCCCGAGCCGTTTTTAGAATCTCCGCAGCTGATAATTCCTCGATTTTACCGACTTCTATGCCAAGATGAGCAATCGCCCTATACAACATGCCGGTATCCAAATAGGCAAAGTTGAAATGGCTGGCCAATTTTTTCGCTATGGTCCCTTTTCCGCTGCCAGCCGGACCGTCCATGGCTATAACTGGTTTCATTTTATCTTATCTAATCCGAGCTCTAGATCTCTGCCATCCACCCGAATGCCGGTCAGTAGCAGCAGCGGAGCGGCAAGACAAACCGACGAAAATGTGCCAAACGTAAGGCCAAATAATATGGGGAAACAGAAATCAAATATGACCTTTCCGCCGAACGAACATAACGCCATAAGGGACAAAACGGTCGTCAATGAAGTTAAAACTGTCCTGGATAGAGTTTCATTAATTGCTTTGTTCAGTAATTCTGCCACGGATAAGCTTCTGTACGCCAGCATATCTTCCCGTACTCGGTCGAATACGACCACGGTGTCGTGAATGGAGTAGCAGGCAGTCATCAGCAGCGCGACTATGGAGTTTATGTTAAATTCAAAATAGTGAAGCGCCGAATAGAGCCCCATAAGCACAATGCAGTCGTGAGCCAGAGCAACAACGCCGCAAATTGCAAATTGCCACTCGAATCTGAGCCAAACATACAGCAAAATTGCCAGCAGCGAAATGATGACGGCTAACAGCGCGTCATAAATCAACTCATTTCCAACTTTAGGGCCAATTTTCTCGATTTTTCTATACTCGACATTGTCGCCAAGGGTTGCCTTGATCTTTTCCAGCGAGGAATTCTGATTTTTCCCGTCTTCTGCTTCGCCGGAGCTGGGAATCCTTATGAGGACGTCCCGATTGGATCCGAATTCCTGCAGATACACCTCTCCAATGTTTAGCTTCGTGAGCTTCTCCCGCAATTCTGCGAGGTTAATTTCCTCTTGAGTTCTGATTTCCATCACAAATCCACCGCGAAAATCGATGCCAAAGTTCAGTCCATGAAAAGCAAAGGCGAAGATGCTGGCGGCCGTTATGAATATGGAAAAAGCATAGGTGTACCACCTGTTGCCAACGAAATTTATTTTGGTATCGTGGGGGATAAGTTTATATAGCTCCATACAAATGACCCTTTCTTACATAGGAATTGCGACGCGGTACTTCAACCTCATAAGCGTGACGAGTATGTACCTCGTTAGGGTTGTGGCCGTAAAAAATGATATCACCGTTCCCAAAATCGTCGTGATGGCGAACCCCCTCACCGGCCCCGTGCCGAATTGATAGAGGCACATCATGCCGATAATGGTATTTAGATTGGTGTCGATGATCGACGTCATGGCCAGATTGTATCCCTCTTCGATGGCTTTCACCAGTTTTTCGCCTCGGCGGACAAGCTCCTTTATTCTCTCGTTGATCAGAACATTGGCATCAACGGCCATGCCAACGGTCAGAGCGATTCCGGCAATGCCCGGCAGCGTCAAAGTCGCCTGCAAACATGACAATCCGGCTATTAGGAGAATCAAATTCATGACGACGGCCGCGTTGGCTATCATGCCGAAGGAGGAATACCACAGGAACATGAATATAAGGACAAACACTCCGGACAATACGGTTGCAATTATACCGGAACGAATGGAATCTGCCCCCAGATCCGGTCCAACGGTCCTTTCTTCAACTATATTCAGCGGCGCAGGCAAAGCTCCAGCTCTCAGGAGCAGCGCCAGATCCTGAGCTTTCTCCGGAGAAAACTGACCGGTGATTCTGCCGGAACCTCCGGTGATTGGTTCAGTTATATTTGGGGCGCTTATTATCTCATTATCGAGAATGATGGCGAATCTTTTGCCAACGTTCTCCTTCGTGGCTTCTCCAAATTTCTTGGCTCCGATTTTATTGAACCTAAAGCTAACCTCGGGACGATTATATTCATCGTATCCCATGCGAGCGTCCACGAGAGTCTCTCCTCCAACTAGCACCTGTTTTTTCACCGCCGTTAACTTTCCGCTCTCGGCCGAGTTCAGGTACATGCTGCCCACGGGTGGAACGGCTTTCTTGTAGTCCGTGATCTCCGGCGCATCCTCGTCGACTAATCTAAAGACCATTTTTGCCGTTCGTCCCAGCAATTCCTTTACGTGGGTGGGATCATGCAAGCCAGGAATTTGCAACAGAATGCGGTCATCTCCCTGCCGCTGAATATTGGCTTCGCGGGTTCCGGTTTCGTCGACTCGTTTTCTCACAATTTCAATGGAGCGATCAACGGCTTCAGCCCTTCGTCGCTGCAATGCTTCTTCCGTGGGAGCAATTTTCACATGATTGCGGACGATATCCAGCTTAAAATCCGAGTCGATGGCGCTGAGAACCATCTTGGCTTTTCCAACTTTTTGCGTGTCTTTCAGGTCGAATTCCACAACTTTTTGGTCCCGTGTAATGGATCTTGGAAAATTTGCCGCATAGGGGATCATCTCCTTTCGCAGCGCAGTTCTTACGGCATCTAGCTCCTGGTTTAGATAATCATTGATTACGCCATCTAAATCCACTTCCAAAAGGAGATGAGCCCCGCCGCGCAAATCCAATCCCAGATACACCTTCTGAGTTGGCGCCCAACTGGGAAGTTTGCTCAGCACGCTTTGCGGAAGAATGTTGGGAAGGGCAAACAAGACGCCAAACCCACACACACAAGCCACAAGTATTTCCTTCCATTTGGGAAAATTCATTCTGCCAGTCCTCCCGATAAATTATTTTGCTTTCTTCATTCTTGGGCCAAATTTTCCAGTTTTTACTGTAACCGGCGACTTGGCTCTGGAAACAGCCGGCGCAGTTTTCTCCTCTGCGTCTACATCTGCATTCCCAAGTTCTGAATTTCTTTCGAGCACCTGCGTGACGGAGCTTTTTAGCATACGCAGCCTGGTTCCATCAACAACTTCCAAGGACAATTCTTTTTCGCCTACGATCTTGTGGACAACTCCGATGATTCCGGCGACGGTCACAACCTTATCGCCTCTCTTGAGGGAGCTCATTAGCTCTTGCATTTTCGCTTCGCGTTTTTGCTGCGGACGAATCATCAAGAAATAAAACGCGACCACCATTAGCGTGATGGGAGTCAACGCTCCCAGCAGACCTCCGGCCGTTTCCGTCTGATTGTTCGCCGGCGGCGGAGCGACGGCTTGAGTAGCAGTAGTTGCTTGACTATTGGCCATAATTCTATCTCCTCACTTTTGCTTTTATTTCTGCTTCCTTTGGTAAATATTTCATTGGATTCACAGGTATTTTATCCTTCATAACTTCAAAATGCAACTGAGGCTCTGTAACGTCGCCGCTTGAGCCTACCGTTCCCAGAACGTCTCCTGCCTTAACTTTTGCGTCTTTTTTCACCTTAATCTCACCCAAATGCGCATAGGAAGTGATCAGGTCGTTTTTATGTTGCACAATAACTACGTTGCCGAATTCTTCCTCCAACTTGTTTCCGGCATAGAGAACCGTGCCGTCCGCAGACGCTTTTACCGGCGTTCCGGCGCCGGATTTTATGTTTACGCCATCGTTGGCAATGCCGTCCTTAACATCGCCGAATTGGGAGATGATCTTTCCCTTGATCGGATAAGCCATTTCTCCAGCTTTGGGGGCGCTCGGAACCTCCTTGGCCTCTTCCTTCTTTTTTTCCGAGCCCTTGATGTCAGAACCTGAAGCCGTTTTAATTATTTTTGGTGACGACAGCACGTCTTCCTGTTTATTTGAGCTCGCATCCGCGGCGGAAGCGTTTTTCTTGCCTTTTTTAGCGGAAGCGTCCTTTCCGCCAGAGGCCACTACTCCGGCAAATTCCGCGTCCAGCTGTTCTTTGCGTTTCCTCTCCTCATAATTTTTTGTGGAAGCCTCCGGATCTTTGGCCGCAGCGCCAGGAGAATCTTTTTCGGCTGCGTCATTCTCAACAGCCGCGCTTTCCACAACTATTGGCTCGCGAGGTTCGTTGGCGGCCGCAGTCGCAGACGGCGCTCCGGAACCGTCGTCTATTTTAATTTCAACCGGAGAGAGTCCCGTTCTCTCGCAGGCGGAAGTTAAGAACAACACCGGCAGCAATATGCTTATAAAATGGCCATTGTCACGCATTTGATGCAAACAGCTCCTCTAATTTGTCGGCGCATCCGGAAAATTCGTGCCTGTTGCGCAACGCCGTTATGGTTATGGCCTTTCTTTTTTCCAATAGCACCACATCGGAATTTTTGCCGGCTATTTCATCATAGGAGTAGGACGCATGCAACCAATAATAGGGAGATCCATCCGGATCATCCCTCTTATGAACCTTCCAGGTAACGTTCATTTCTCCCTGAGAAGCGACTCTTATGCCACTAACTTCTCCCACCTTGGCATTGGGGAAATTCACGTTCATACAGGTCCGTTCCGGCCAGGAGAAAGACGTCAGCTTCTTGATAATTATTGGTAAAAAGTGATCCACCAACGGAAATTTCGACATGGATTGGTACTTTTGCATATCCTGACTTACGGCTATTGACCTTATGTTCAGCAATGCAGCCGCAAACGCAGCGCCCGCAGTTCCAGACATTCCCAGAAAATCTGCAATATTGGAGCCATGATTTATGCCGGACAAAACCAAATCAGGCTTCTTATCCTTCAGAATTCCCTCCAGTGCAATAAATATGCAATCCGTAGGGGTACCGGAAACGGAAAATTTGCGAGGAGAAAGCTCGTGAACCCGCAAAATATTGTCGAAGGTAATGGAGCATCCCTTTCCGCTCTGCTGCGTTTGAGGAGCCACGACCCACACGTCCGGCGTTATGGAATTCGCGATGCGCTCCAGAGCCTTTATGCCGCTGGAATCAATCCCATCGTCGTTTGTTACCAAAACTCTCAGCCCAGATAAAGACTGCTTAACTGCCATTGCTAACTAACTCCTTCACTCCATCCATATACGGCCTCAATGCTTCCGGAATAATAACATTACCATTGGAAAGTTGATAGTTCTCTAATATTGCTACGATGGTTCTTCCAATTGCCAGTCCCGAGCCATTTAATGTTGAAACAAACCCCTTCTCGGAGCCGCCTCTGTAGCGGGCGGACATCCTCCTCGCCTGAAATTGTCCGCACAGAGAGCAGCTGGAAATCTCACGATAGACATTCTCGCTGGGAATCCAAACCTCCAAATCATAGGTTTTTGACGCGGAAAATCCCATGTCTCCGGTGGATAATAGCACAACTCGGTAGGCCAGCCCTAATTTTTGCAGAATGTTTTCCGCCGCGCCGGTCATGCGCTCGAGCTCCGCCTCTCCTTCATCCGGATGGACCACGCTGACCAGTTCCACTTTGCTAAATTGATGATTCCGGATCATGCCGCGACTATCCCGTCCGGCAGCTCCTGCCTCTGATCTAAAGCAGGCGGAATAGGCAACCATTCTCAGTGGCAACTCCTCCAGCGGAATCAACCTATCCCGCACGATGTTTGTCAGGGGAACCTCCGCCGTTGGAATCAGCCATCTTCCATCCGCCGTTACAAAGGAATCCTCCTTGAATTTTGGCAGTTGGCCGGTTCCGTACATGCTTTCCGGCTTGACCAGGAATGGAACGCTAATTTCCTCATATCCGAACTCTTTCACGTGGGTATCCAGCATGAAAGCCTTCAGCGCTCTCTCCATTTTTGCCAGCCCCCCTCGCAAAATGGCGAATCTACTTCCGGAAATTTTCACAGCGCTCTGGAAATCCAGCATTCGCAGCGTTTCTCCAATCTCGTAATGGGCTTTGGGCGGAAAATCGAAGCGCGGTCTGTCTCCCACGACGCGAATACACCTATTAGCCGTCTCGTCGACGCCAACGGGGACGTCAGCCAACGGAATATTGGGAATAGTCGATAAAATTTCTCGCAATTGAGCGGAAGATTTCGTTTCCTCCGCCTCCAGCTCCGGAATTGACCCTTTCAGGTCCATTGCCTCTCGTTCCAGGATGTCGACGTCCCTCTGCTGCGCTCTGGCTCGCCCTATAAGGTCCGAAAGTTCGTTTCTGCGTGCCTGCAGGAGCTGTAATTTTGCGGTGACATCTCTCCTGCGGGCGTCAATTCCAATGACAGCGGAAGACGCCGGCGGAAGATTTCTACTCGCCAAAGCAGCGTCGAAAAGGCCTGGATTCTCCCGAATCCACTTTACGTCAAGCATTATGTCCCATTAAAAAACTAAAACGCCGGCAGTGTAGCACAAAATTGGGACAAAATCATAGTTCCAGAGAACGGGGACCGCTGGAGGGCCCTAAACACCGAGCGCAGCAGCGCTCAGTGTTACTCACGCAAGCAGGCGG
>JAITRM010000017.1 GCA_031288395.1 Holosporaceae bacterium
CATCCCCAAAGCATTATGCGAATAGAAACAAAGAATCAGGACCGCCATTATCCTTGCAAACATACCAATTCCTTCATCAAAATTTGCGGCAACATATCACCGATTTTTGCCAATTCCAAGATTTTATTAAAAATTATATAAGCTTTAGATGAGTATGTGGTGATGTCGCCATGGAAATTAGGCGAAAATGGCCCGCGGGCTGCTTGCCTTGCGGATAAATCCGTGAGGCAGCAGCCTAAAGCAGCATCAGCTGTGGGCGTAGGGCTCTAGTTCTTGTAGTAGCTGCCTGTATCTTTATCAAACTTTTTTATGAACTCTTCTATTTTTGCGGCCACCTGCGACCTCCACTTGCTTCCGGAAAAGACGCCGTAATGGCCTACTCCCGGCTGCAGGTAATGCCCGTGCATTTTTTCCGGCAAATTTTTACAGAGAGCGTGAGCGGCAAAGCTCTGTCCCGGAGCAGAAATATCGTCCTTCTCCCCTTCGATGGTCAGAAGCGCGCAATGTCTAATGGCCTTCAGATCGATGGTATGTCCCTTGTATTTCATTATTCCGCGCGGCAGCTCGTAGGTCTGGAAAATTTTCTCCACCGTTTCCAGATAATACATGTCGTCCATGTCAAGAACCGACAGATATTCGTCATAGAATGTGGCGTGCTTTTCAATTCCGGCCTTGTTATTTAAGATTTTGTCCTCCAGAAACTGAATATGCGCTCTGTAATGGGCGTCCGGATTCATGTTGATGAAGGCGGTCAATTGGATGAAGCCCGGATAAACGCGCCGGCCTACTCCAATATATCCCTCCGGAACGAACGTCAGGAAGTTGTTCTCGAACCATTTCAGCGGATAGCTCTCCGCCAGCTCGTTTACCTGAGTTTTCTTCGCTCGAGGATCGATGGGACCTCCCATGGGGATAATGGACGCCGGCATACACGGGTCGTTTCCTTCGTCCATAATCGCCGCCAGCGCCATAACCTGAACGGCCGGCTGACAGACCGCCATAACGTGAGTGTTGGGACCGATGTGGTGCATAAAGTCGATTAAATACGTCAAATATTCGTCTAACCGGAAATCTCCGGCTGCCAACGGCACGTCCCGAGCGCTTTTCCAGTCCGTAATATAAACTTCGTGCTTGGGCACCATTCTCTTGACCGTGTCCCGCAGCAACGTAGCAAAATGACCGGAAACGGGAGCGATTATCAAAACTTTTGGCTCTTTTTTCTGGTTTTCTTTCGTAAAACGAACCAAATTACAGAACGGACGTTTCATGACAGTCGTCTGATAGACAGGGACGTCTTCTCCATCCACCGCCACCGAGTCGATGTTGAACTCTGGCTTGGTAACGGTTCTGCTGGAACGCTCATACATCTCGGCCAGTCCCTCCAGAAGGCGCGGGGCGCCAAATTCTAGAGCCTGGGAATTAGATCGCAGCGCGGTTCTCATGGATTGCGCGCATTTTCTCATCGGAATCATCAGATAAGAAGCTCTGTCGTAGAAGGAATACATTTTTCCATTTCCTTTTTTGCAAATATCGATTGTTATTTTGTCTAAAAAATACTAAAAAAAAGTTAAGACTCCATAAAAAAAGTAGATTTTTTTCATATTGTTAGGTATTGATTAACGGATTTGCTACTATTATTGGGAATATCATTGGCGGCCGCATAATGCTTGGCGATAGAAGAGTTACCCTAGCGATTCTTTTTTTTCTGACTTCCTGCTCCAGTTCGCCGGATAATCCTGATCCGTACGAAGAATTCAACCGAGACATGCACGAGCTCAACATGGCCATCGACGAGAATATTCTTGAGCCGGTGGCCAGTACATATAATGAGGTCGCTGCGGATCCGGTGAAGGAATCCGTTTCTAATTTTTTCATGAATTTAAAAGAGCCGTTTTATTGCATAAATTACGCAGCAACCTTGGACGCGGAGTATGCGGCCAATTCCCTGTTTAGATTCTTTATAAATTCCATCTTTGGAGCGTTTGGTCTTTTCGACGTGGCAGAGCAAATCGGGCTCGAGAAGGCGGAAACGTCTCACCGCGATACATTGAAAAAGTTGGACGTTCCAACGGGGGATTATTTGGTGCTGCCGGTGCTGGGGTTCTCTTCCACCAGAGACGCAATAGCCGAGCCGATTTCCTGGTTTGCAGATCCGGTTGGCTACTTCATTGGATTCCCGTATATGATCGCCAAAGCCGTGCTTTCCACCATCAGCGATCGAGCTGAAAACTCTGGAGCCATAGACGACGTCAAGGAAAACTCATTTGACCTGTATTCAACCACCAAAAGCATATATCTGCAAAAATATGGCAACGAAGAAGATTCCATTGATGAAGCAAATGCGGACGAGCAGCCTTAGGATTCAAATAAGCCTGGACTCTTGAGTTTATTTTCTATAGGCTGCGTGCGGGCGCCCAGATAGCTCAGTTGGTAGAGCAGAAGACTGAAAATCTTCGTGTCGCTGGTTCAATTCCGGCTCTGGGCACCGTGGCTTTCCCGGTTGCGCCCTAATGTCCGCGCGGAAGCAGCACGATCACGTCGTTTTCATGGGAGAAGCCTAGCACGCTGATGGCCTGCTCTTCCAGCAGGTCCACATCCAGATTGTTGTCCCTTATGAGATTTATTTTGTTTTCAAGAAAGTCGTTCTCTTCTTTTAAATCCTTCAACTCTTCCTCCAAAGATGCAATTTCCTTGTTCAATTTTACCCAGGAAATCGCTCCCCGAGCGCCGCTCATCATGTGAAAAACGAAGTATCCAAAAAAGCATGCCGCTACAATGTGGGAGGCGGCCAATTTGAAATTTTTTCTGAAAGACTGGAAATAGACAAGCATGCTCAACAGCTCATGTCCTGATATGGAATTTCTTTGGCTAGGGCGTCGAATTTCTGCATTGTAACCATAAAATCCCTCATGACATGCAGAGGAATCATGCTAGGGCCATCGGAAAAGGCGTTGCTGGGATCAAAATGGGTTTCGATGAATAGGCCGGCGACGCCAACGGAAACAGCCGCCCGCGCCAGCAGCTCTGCATATTCCCTATTGCCTCCGGAGGCGTCGCCAAGTCCTCCGGGCTCCTGAACCGAGTGAGCGACGTCGAAAAAAATCGGATACCCGAAATCTCCCATAATCTTCAAAGACCTCATATCGGCCACCAGGCGGTTATAGCCAAAGCAGGCCCCTCGTTCGCAGAGAATTATATTGTCGTTGCCGGATTCTGTAACTTTTTTGTAGACATTTTTCATGTCCCAGGGCGCTAAAAACTGCCCCTTCTTGATATTTATAACCTTGCCGGTCTTGGCGGCGGCCACCAGGAGGTCCGTTTGGCGGCAGAGGAAGGCCGGAGTCTGCAGGACGTCCACCACTTCCGCCACAATTTCACACTGCGACGGTTCGTGAATGTCTGTGACTATTGGGCAGCCGAATTCCTTCTTTATTTCCTGGAAAATTTTTAGAGCCTCGTCCAGCTGGACTCCCCTTTTGGATTGCATGCTGGTGCGGTTGGCCTTGTCGAAGGAGGTTTTGAAGATAAACGGAATATGAAGGTCGTCGGTCATCTTGACGAGGTAGTCTGCGACCCTGAATACGACGTCCCGGCTCTCCATCATGCAAGGCCCAGCCATTAGCGCCAGCGGACTTTCGTTGGATATGGAGATATTTCCGACTTTGACGGTTTTCATCTCTTTCTTTTTGGCTGTTTTTCCTGATTTTTCGCTGGCTCTGGCTGTTGGGGAGCTGCCGGAGCGACGCTTTTGGCTGGAGCGGCTTCCCTTTTGCTCGCTTCTGGAACCAGAGGAACGCTTTCCTTGGCAACTCGGTCTATAATGGACTCTTTTTCCGGAGATCGTTTGACCATCTTGGCCATAATCAGGCAATTCAAAATGAAAATGGACATTAGAACCGCGGTTGCCCGCGTGAGCAAATTAGCCTGACCGCGCACCGAGAATACGCCGCTCGCTGCTCCTCCACCACTGGAACCCAGCGCTCCATCCGAGTCGTGCTTTTGTAGCAAAATTAACCCGATAATCGCCATTGTTAGGACAAAATGAACGGCCAACAGGAAGGATAGCATGGACGGCTCCTAATACTTTATGGCTTCATTGGGACAGGAAGACGCGCAGCACCCGCACTCCAGACAGATGCTTTTATCAATGGAAACCTTTCCGTCTACATCTGAAATTGCCCGTACCGGACATACCTCTACGCAAACGAGACATCGCTTGCACTTTTCCGCTATTATCTCCATCAAAACCCTCACGCCTAGCAGCTGCATCCTACATTACTTTGGCTGAAATTGCAATGAACCGGCAAGCGATACTATTGTCCGAACCGGCTGCCTTGCAGCTTCTCCACTTTGGCTCTCACTTCTTTATCTGATATCAAATTTGTTATTCCTTCGTCCGTGATAATCTCATCGCTTTCGCGCGGGTTTATCTTTTCCAGCGATTGCAGAATTTTATTGGGGCCGAATCGCATGCGCACAATGAATCTATTTTTCAAATCGACGCTGCCAAAAGCTACCTCCTCGGATCGGCAACCAACATAGATCCAGGTGAAATCATCCTTGTGCAGAGACGGAGTCCCGCACTTTCTGAGAACGTCCGCCATGGTGGTTTTGCCGACGATAAACCCCGGCATATTTTCCTCCACTATAACATTCCCTCTGGAATTAACGGTCGACTGGCAGCCGACAAGAACAGCCAAAATAACAAACGAAGAGAAAACGACTTTTTTCATGCCAAAATCACAATGAACGCAAAGCGCATTCTATCTTCTAGCAAATTGGATATCAATTATATATTTACAAACGCCAATTGCCTCAGAAGCAGAGCTCGAAGCAATTTTGCATCCTGCCAAGCAATTTTTACCGGTATGGCCGTCATGCGGTCGTGATATTTCTGTGGAATGCGCGCCAAATCTTTCTCGGTGGTGACCAGCTGCGCTCCGGAGCTCTCGGCGTCTGCAATTAATTGGAGGATTTCGCCGTCGGAAAAGGGGTGGTGGTCTGGAAAGTCGACTGTTTTTACCATTTCAAAGCCCGTCAGCGAATCGAAAAATTTGTCCGGAAAGCCTAGACCACAGAAGGCGATCACTTTTCTATTTTTTACATTAGAAATGTCCATTACCAGCCGTCCACGGATCACAGGCATAGTTTTGGGAAAGGTGATGGCGTTGAAAACGGTAGCCGCTTTGCTCTCTAAAACAATTGCCGCATCGACGTCGAATTTTATTTTATCAAAGTCTAAGCGCTTCGGCCCCAGAGGGAACATTTCACCGTTGCCAACGCCCTGGGCTGCGTCAATGACGATTAATTTCAGGTTTGGTTGCAAATATTTTTGGGAGATCCCGTCGTCCATAACCAAAAAATCGAAGCCGTAGTTCTCTGCCATCCGCGCGCTTTTGGATCTATCGGCTCCCACGAATACCGGAATGCCATGCGAAAACAGCAGCAACGGCTCGTCGCCAACGTCTTTATATGAATGGCTGGAATTCACCGGCAGCACGTCTCGGGAGAGGCGGCCGTATCCACGGCTCAGGACCGCCGCTTCCTTCGCTTCTGCCATTAGGATTTTGCATATGGACTCGGTAACAATGGTCTTTCCGGAGCCGCCGACGGTTATGGCTCCCACCGCCAAAACTTTCGCTCTCGCGCTTTTGTATTTGTATTTTTTTCTGTAATTTTTCATCGCTACGCAGGAATAAACGTAGCTTATGGGCTTCAGCAGGCATTTAAGAAGGAGACTTGGCTTTCGTCGCCAAAATTTCGGAGCTCTAGAGAAAATCATGGACAGAAATTACGGCGTTACGTCTCTGCATCAGCAACAACAAAATTTACTATCTTGCCTTTTATAAAGATTCTTTTTTGCAACGCGCCGCGCGCGATGGCATTCTGCACTCCGGCCAGGCGCAACGCTTTCGCGAAGACTTCGCTTTCTTCCTCTTCCGGATCAATTTCGATGGTTCCCCGAAGCTTGCCGTTCACCTGAATGGGCAGATTAATCAGGGAAACTTTCAGATAGTCTTCCTCGTACGTCGGCCATGGGTTTTCCGAAACTAGTTCGCGGAACCCAAATCTTTCCCAGGCTTCTTCGCAGATATGCGGCGCAATTGGCGCTAGCATTTTTATCAGATCTCTGGTTATGAGAGAAAATATCCCCCGATGGCTTTCAACCTCATCCAACGCCAAATAAACGGAATTAACGCCGTCCCTAATATGGGCAACGACTTTGTTCATGTGCCTGCCTTCGATGGCGTCAGTGACATTTTTGATTGTTCGATGAAAGCCGACGTAGAGCTCCCTGATGCCGGCCGGTAGAGATTCTAAATCGACTTTTGCGGAGCACTGGGCGGCGCAAACTCCCCTGGACTCAAGGAACGAAAACAGCCGCCAAACTCTGTTTATAAATCTTCCGCATCCCTCAAGGCCGTCGTCGGACCAGGGGAAATCCTTGTCCGGAGGAGTGTCGGAGATCACGAAAATGCGCAGAGCATCCGCTCCGTAATTTTTCACAATTACGTCCGGATCCACCACATTTTTCTTGGATTTGCTCATTTTTTCGAAGCGGCCTACGATTGCTTTCTCTCCGGTCGCTATTACCTCGAAATCTCCGCCTTTATTCTTTCTAACTTCTTCCGGAAATAGCCACTCGCCATTTTCTCGGCGATAGGTGGCGTTGCAAACCATTCCCTGCGTGAACAAATTCCTAAACGGCTCCCTGATGCTCACAAATCCGCAATCGGCAAGAGCTTTGGTAAAAAACCGCGCGTATAAAAGATGCAGAATGGCATGCTCAACGCCGCCAATATACTGATCCACCTGCATCCAATGGTCTATATCCTTCCGGGCCAGCAAATTTTCGGCATTGGAGTCGTTCAGGCAGAATCTCAGAAAATACCAGGACGAATCCACAAACGTATCCAGCGTGTCCGTCTCTCGAACGGCAGGGACGCCGCAGGTAGGGCATTCCACATGCTTCCAGGTAGGATGATTATCGAGCGGATTTCCGGGGCTTGAAAAATCCACGTCCGGCGGCAGCAAAACCGGCAGATTCTTCTCGGCCAACAAAACGATTCCGCATTTGGAACAATGCACCGCTGGAATGGGGCAGCCCCAGTATCTTTGGCGAGACACGCCCCAATCTCGCAGCTTAAAAAACGTCTCGCGCTTCCCGATTTTTAGCTGCGTAAGCCGATCTATGACGACTTTTCGCGCTTCAGCGACGCTCAGACCGTTCAAAAAGTCGGAATTTATCAGAGTTCCGTCCTCCAGATAGGGCAGCTCGCCGGAGGATTCGTCTTTCGCCCGAATTACGCGCTCTACGGGCAATCCGTACTTCATCGCAAATTCATAATCTCTTTCGTCGTGGGCAGGAGTGGCGAAAACGGCTCCGGTTCCATAGTCCATCAGCACAAAATTCGCTATGTAAACCGGCAATTTTTTCTCCAGAAGAGGATGGCTCACGGTAATCCCGGTATCCAAACCCAATTTTTCTTGTTTGTCCAGAAATTCGCCGGCAACGGATCCTTTTTTAAATTCATCGATGAATCTTTTCGCTTTTTCGTTGCTCAAGGCCAGCTTTTGGGCCAATTCGTGATCCGGAGAAATCGCCAGAAACGTCGCCCCAAAGATGGTTTCCGGCCTTGTGGAAAAAACCGTGATATTTTCTCCGGCGCTGCTTTTGAATGCGATGGAGCAACCCTCGGATTTACCGATCCAGTTGCGCTGCATGATTTTGACTTTCTCCGGCCAACCGTCCAGCTTATCCAGCTCCGTTAACAGTTCATCTGCAAAATCGGTAATTTTCAGAAACCATTGGTCAACTGACTTTTTTTCCACCGGAGCACAAGATCTCCAGCCGCAGCCGTCCACAACCTGCTCGTTGGCCAAAACGCAGTTGTCCACCGGATCCCAATTGACCTCGGATTTCTTCCTATAGACTAATCCTTTTTTGTGGAAGGCCAGAAAAATTTTCTGCTGAAATGCATAGTATTTCTCGTCGCAGGTGGCAAACTCTCGCTCCCAGTCATAGGAAAATCCCAGCGACAGAATTTGCGACTTCATGATGCCGATGTTCCTGTATGTCCAGTTCTTCGGGTGAGCTTTTTGCTTCAGGGCCGCATTTTCAGCCGGCAATCCGAAGGCGTCCCATCCGACCGGATGCAGGACGCTGAAGCCTTTCGCCCGCTTAAAACGAGCGAATATGTCCCCGATGGTGTAATTTCGCACGTGGCCAATGTGAACTTTGCCGGACGGATACATGAACATTTCCAGCACATAGTACTTGGGATTTGAGGAGTTGCAGTCGGTGGAAAAGGAACGATTTTTCAGCCAAAAATTCTGCCATTTTGATTCTATCGGCGCAAAATCGTAGGGAGCAATTTCAGAAATATCCAATGACATAGCTGCAACCTAAACTGATAATCAGTAGCGAGTGGCGATTATACACAAAAGTGTGCGACTGTAAAATGCCGTATGTCATTGGAGTCAAGATCATACGGCTCTCAGTTTTACGAGAATGTCACCGACTCCGAGTTCTTCACTGCACGCCTGTTTGCGTGGTCGCAGGAGCAATTGTGCTCGTGGTTTGGATTCCAGGCGTTGCCTGCACTCTGCTGCTAGACATTAGGTTCTCCAAGCTCGTTTGCAGGGCTTTCATTTCGTTTTCAAAATTTGTCAGACTTTGTTTAAAATTAGCCAACGCCAAAGAGTTGTTGAGACTGCCCGTGGTTCCGTAGGCGTTCACCTGTATCTGGTCTACCTGTGGAGCGACCATGGATTCCGCTTCGGCTGCTTTCGCGTTGGCCTTGGTTACGGTCACATCCACTTGCGTAGTGTATGTAGGCAGATTAGCGCATAAGTTTTTCAAGCTTGTCGCTATGGTGGAGTTTGCACTTCCTGTCGTGTTCTGTTGATTCCAATAATTCGTAATTGCCGCAATGTTTGCTTCCAGCGTTTGCTGCACCAGCTGCAATGCCATATTATATAGCTGCATAGCTTCAATGTACACAGCCCGCTGTCTTATGATCAGATCACGCTGTTGGTTGATTAGGGTCTGTTGGTTTGTAAGTTGATTGATGGCGTTAACCAACTGATTCCTCTGCGTATTCAACGCACTTTTTCGGCTTAGGCGTTCGGTCATCAAGGCTTGATCCGTGATGGTAGACATTTCGTTGGAGATCGCTGCCATTTCGGTATCGATGTTGGCCAGTTCCATATTTTTTGTAATCAAGCTGGACTCTATCTGCACAGGCTCCTGGTCTATTTTAGCTATGAGCGCGCTTATGCGGTTAATCTCAGTTATCAGCGCGTTTCTGAATTCCGCGCAGCTGGCAGCCGCGCGATTCATCAGCCCGCTATGCTCAACCATGGCTACCCACGCCGCCTCGCCGGCTTGAGTCGCGACAATGTTGCCAATGGTGCTGCCTAGAACTCCAGCCGCCTTACCTGCATTGGAGTTTATAATTTTTTGTCCTGTGTCACTGTTCTTAATTTGACTGAAAACGCCGCTTATTTGTCCTTTTATGGAGTCCACCATGCTGCCAATCCCGGCAAAAGCCTCGTTTCCTGACGCAATTAACAGAGTCGCGCCCATTAAAAAATATTTTTTTTTCCACATATTAATCTCTCCTTTTTGAATAAAAATATCATGCCTTTGTTAAAATTTTGTTAATTTTTTTGCCTTTTTTTATGCGCCATCAGGGCTATTTAATTCTAGCATAAGAAAAGGTATACTAGGTGGTAGTTTTTAGATATGGAGATAAAGAATGACCTTAAAAGAAGCAATAGAAAAAAAAGATTTTCAAGTTATCATTATATCGAGAAAAAGCGGAAAGTCACAGTACGAACCACTAACTTTATCGCAAATTGATAATGTATTCAAAGATATTGACAGTCTTTTTAATTCTGCTGCTTCTGCGTCGGAAAACTCTGAATTGGGAAAGTTGTATGACAACAA
>JAITRM010000002.1 GCA_031288395.1 Holosporaceae bacterium
CCGCCTAGGAAGCGACTTGACCGATAAGATTTTTGTGTCCCCTCAGAAAATCCTCTCCGGACATTTTGCTTTTGCCGGCTGGTCGCAGCAGCGTTAATCGCAGCGAACCGCTCCCGCAGGCCACCGTCATCCCCGCTTCCTCGGCTACAATCCCGGCCGGACGGCTACTGTTGCCATTCGCCGCAATTTCGGCGTCGAGAATTTGTATGCGGAGGCCGGAGATTTCGCACCAGGCTCCTGGCGAAGGCGAAAAAGCCTTGATCTGGCGTAAAATATTTTCGGCAGCGGCGAGCCAATCTATTTTGCTGGACTTTTTGTTCACTTTTGGAGCGTAGACGGCGCCCTCTTCCGGCTGTTTGCGAGCTTGCGAGAGGCTTTCATCAAGATTGCCAATTACATCCACAATCATTTCTGCGCCAATGGCTCCAAGCCGCTCTTCCAGCTCTCCGTGATTGGTTTTTGGGGTAATATCTATGGATCTGACGGCGATAATATCTCCCGTGTCCACGCCGGCGTCCATTTTCATGATGGTGATACCAGTTTTGGAATCTCCGGCCAGAATGGCGGATCGAATGGGAGCGGCACCCCGCCATCTTGGCAGCAGGGAAGCGTGAATGTTTATGAAGCCGTAGGTCGGTATGAGCAACATATCGCGCGGAATGATCAGACCGTAGGACGAAACCACGGCTAGGTCGGGCGCCAACGCTCGCAGCGACTCTTCCTGTCCGGATTTCAGAGTTTGGGGAACATAGACGGCGATATTTTGGTCTTCGGCGAAGCAATGTACCGGAGATTTTTGAATTTTGTAATTTCTTCCGGCCGGTTTGGGGGCTTGAGTATAGACCGCAACCACGTGGAACCCGGCATCCAGCAGCGCCGCCAGCGCCGTCAACGAAAAACCCGACGTTCCCATAAAAACTACGCGAAGATGGTGCGGCTCAGTTGCGTTAGCTTTTCCCATCGAAGACCTTAAATCCTACAAGGTCTCGTTTTCCGGGGCAACCTCCGCGGTATTTTGAGCCATGAACTCATTTTGCAATTCTTTAAATTTTTTGATGGCCTGGGAGCGCCCCGACTTGCTCAGATGATCAATGAACAGGTGACCGTTCATGTGATCTATTTCATGCTGGATGCAAAAGGACAGCAACCCCTCCGCTTTCTGAATAGTTTGCGGAGAAAAGTTCTCATCCAAGTACTCTACGGTTATTGTCTTGTGCCGAAAAATAGTCTCTCGCAACAGGGGGACGGACAGGCACCCTTCACCGGACTCTTCGGTCTCCACAGATCTCCAAATAATGCGCGGATTTATTAGGACATACAGTCTCCGAGGTTCCTCTCGCAGGTCTATAACTGCTACTCTTTTCAGAATTCCCACCTGGGGAGCCGCCAGCCCTATACCGCTCCATTCGTAGAGCTTTTCTGTCATTTCTTTGATTAGATCGGCCGCCGTCGGGTCTCCGACTTCCATATCAACGGATCTTCTAAAAAGAGCAGGATTTGGATATTGCAGCAGCTCCATCGCTTCACTCACAGAAAAAGACGTCGTTCCTTACCGTACACATGATAGCACACGCGGTCGCTAATTCAAGGTGGCGAATTGCTCGGGCGGACGACTCATGATTCTTCGTTTTTGGAAAGGCTCGTCGAGAAGGCTCTGATCATGTCCAGCACCTTCTTTCTCACCGCTGGACTCGAGATTTTATAATAGGCCCGCAGCAGTTCGATGGACTCTCTCTTTTTCAGATTATCAAACTCATAGTTAGGTACGTTCTCGTCGTTCGCCGAAGAGATCCCGTGATATCCGTCGACAAAATACGAGAAATCTATGGATAGAGCGTTTGCGATACTATAAAGAGCGCTAGCGCTTATCCTATTGGCGCCCTTTTCGTATTTCTGAATTTGTTGAAACGTAACCCCGAGGCAAGAGCCTAGTTTGTCCTGACTTATTCCCAAAGCGGACCTGCGGGACTTTACTCTACTTCCTATATAGTAATCCAAATCCCCCGAGTGAGATTTTTTGTTCATTCTTGTCTGCGAATAACCGGTCATTTAAACTCCTTAATACACACGCCAGAACCAATGTTATTTTATTATAAGGTAAAAAAATAAATTTTCAATTTGAAAAGCGGCGCGCCAATGAACAAATTTCATTTTTGTTGCAAATACCGTGGGTTGCGGCGGGAAATGAGAGGGGTCGCCGGCCGCCAATCTGTCTTTTTGGACAAAATTTTTTGCAACCTCTAATTTATATAGCCTCGCCTTCGTCAAAAAATATTGCCATAAAAATATTAATTGCTACAATAGTTTTTTTAATTTTTTTTAGGGCGGACCGTTTTCGTTTTGGGAGAAATTATTGTGTTCGGCCGTTTTATTCAAGCCTATTTTGTTTGGAGTATAAAGCGCTACAAGAACAACATAGAATTATGTATAAAATTGCTTCTATTATAAAATTTTAAAAAATCTTGCCGAAATATTGTATTAAAAACAATTTTTTATTAAACTCTCGGTTGTGTAACGATTTTTTTGAGGTCAATGGCGCGGCTGACCAGATTTGCGCCGAAAATTAACGATGATTTGATGGAAACGTCAGAAATCTTTGCTGCGGAGCTTCTGATCCTGATCGGCGCTTGTTTTATCGTGCCCGTTGTGATGTGGAAGCGACTTCCCCAGCGGGACGTTGTGCAGCGAAGCGTCGTCGTCTTTCCAGCCTTCCTCCGTATCCTGCATGCTTGGCGCGTATTCATCCGGATTATCTTCGGATTCTGCCGGCTCTTCGCTTGTAAACTCCTCTACGTCGTCGGAAAATACTGCGCCGGACGAGGAATTGTCGCCTTCGGTCTCCTGAAATTCTTGCGAATCTCCTTTTCCGCCGTCCAAACTGTTTTCGACCGACGATTTCTCGGCGTTGCCGTTGAGGTGTTTGTCCAATTTCTCCAGCATTGTTTCCCTTCTTTTAACATTTTCGCTGGCGGCGCCGTCGTTTGCTGCGGTTGCCAATTTTTCGTCTTGCTTAGGCGTTGAGTCAGGGGACGAAGCGCTTGCCGCTGAGTCTTCTGCGTTGTATTTCTCGGCCTGAGGCGATGAATCGCCCTCTTGCGCCGGCCCAGCGTTTGCGTTTTCAGCGTCAGCGGTTGTTGCAGCAGCGTTGGGCTGCGATGCGCCGATCTCCGGATAATTCACGGGACCTTGTTCTCCTCCGTAATTAGCGCTTGGCCCACCAAAATTTCCCATGCTGTTGTTCGCCGTAACGCCATTGTTTGGGAATGATTGCTGAGTTTCCGGCGTCTGCTGATTTCCATATGCATTATATGCTCCGGAAGTTGGCGTGTAGGCGGAACCTTGATTATACGGCGATCCAGTGGCTGCGGCGCCATAGGCGGATGATGAGCCCATGGACGAGCCATAGAGGTTGGAGCTTGTGTTTGTGCCGTATGACGGCGAAGTCCCCAGTGGGCTGCTGCCGTAGGTGGACGGCTGGCTTGTGGATGTGTTGTAGAGGTTGGAGCCTGTGCCATACGACGACGTCCCCAGGGGGCTGCTGCCGTAGGTGCTGGAGCCTGTGCCATACGACGACGTCCCCAGGGGGCTGCTGCCGTAGGTGGACGGCTGGCTTGTGGATGTGTTGTAGAGGTTGGAGCCTGTGCCATACGACGAAGTCCCCAGGGTACCGCTGCTGTAGGTGCTGGAGCCTGTGCCATAGAGGTTGGAGCTTGTGCCATACGGCGAAGTTCCCAGGGTACCGCTGCTGTAGGTGCTGGAGCCTGTGCCATAGAGGTTGGAGCCTGTGCCATACGACGAAGTCCCCGGGGGGCTGCTGCCGTAGGTGGACGGCGGGCTTGTGGATGTGCTGTAGAGGCCTGTGTTTGTGCCGTATGACGGCGACGTCCCCAGGGCGCTGCTGCTGCTACTCGGTGCGCTGAGGAGATTGCCGCTGCCGGCGTCAGGCGATGAAGCGCCTAGCGTGCTGCTGCTGGTGTGTTTGGGTACGTCCGCAGACATATTGTTGTTTTGATTTTTAAGGCTGTGGGATCGATCATAATCTCTACTTTCGCGGGAATTCGTATTTTGCCGACGATCATAGGACGAATTGGAGCTCCGGTCACGGGAGTATCCGCCCCGGTTTGTGTCGTAATCTCGATCGTAGCTTGGCGACCGGTCATATCGACCTGAGGAATAGTTCGACTTGAATTTCGTGTCGTTGTTTGAAAATTGGTCTCTTGCGGAATTATAGTTCGAGTATCGTTCCATGCTCCGGTCCCTTCCGTAAGATTCTTTTCCGCCTGCCTCTTGGCGATCATACTTTCCGTAAGAGCCATCTCTTCCATCGTCTTTTCTCCGCTGGTTTGTGGGTTCTTCGTTCCCTCTGCGAGGATAGCTGCGATCCTGATTATAGTTGCGATACTGATTGTCGCCGTCGGATTTTTTCCTTTGATCATCGTTATTCCGCTGATTTTCTATTTTGCGGCCTGGCGCTTCGGCTCTATTCCTGAAAAAATCACCGATATTCAGGATTATGGGAATGCGCTCTTCGTCATTTTCGCGATCGTTCTGACTCTCTACATCGGCTTCTCTCTCGGCATGGATTGCCCCGAAATTCAAGAAAAACGCTAATGCTGCAAAAAATATGTAATGCAAGGCTCTTTGATCTCCTTTGCCGTTTACATTTTAGCAAAAAATTTATTAAGAAATTGTGAACGCGAACTATGGATTAAATGCCTTGAAACAAAAGGATGAAGGCTAAAGAAGGTCGATCCTTTGCAATTTGATGCAATTTTGATTACAATTTGCGCCAACCTTGAAGAGGAGTCGAGTGTCTTCCATTCTGAGCGGCCAGGAAGGCCTGATTGTACACCTAACTACTCCGTTCGGAGATTCTGATCTGATATTGAGATCTCTACGGGGCCATGAGGCCATATCCGAGCTCTTTGAGTTCCAGGTGGTCTTTGCGGCTAAGGATAACGCGCTGGATCCGGAAAAAGCTGTCGGTTCCAGCATGAATATAGCCATCAAATCGGATTCGCAGGAGAGGTACATCGACGGCATCATCACGGAGTTTTCTCAGGGACCTACCGAAACCCAAAACGACGTATTTTTGACGGAATATTTAGTTACTTTGAGGCCGAGCCTATGGCTTCTCACATTGGACAGGAATCATCTTATTTTTCAGAACAAAACGTCCATTGATATTATAAAAAAAATCCTGGGCGACTGCGGCGTCAAAGAAATGGAGGATAAAACAAAATCATGCGGTCGAGTTGCGAGAGAGTATTGCGTGCAGTATGGCGAAAGCAGCTTCAATTTTGTCTCCCGGCTAATGGAAGACGAAGGAATTTTCTATTTTTTCAAGCATTCCAACAATAAACACACTCTGGTGCTGGCCGACTCCGCCAGCGTACACGAAAAAATGCCCAAAACGCCCAAAGTTGGATTTCTCAATAGCAGTCGGGAAATATTTCCTTTGGGAAAAATCTTCAAAACCAGCATGACGACGAGGGTGCAGACCGGCGGATATGCTGGAGCCGACTATAATTACACAATCTCCCAAACCAAACTCTATGGCAAATTGGATAGCAAATGGAAGGGACAAACTTTCTACGAATATCCCGGCTGTTTTGCCAAATCCAACGAGGGGGAAAACTTATTCAAGCTGCGGGTTCAGCACTTTGAATTGGAACGCTGTTTGTTTAACGCTTCATCGACGGCAGCGAACATGACGGCTGGCTTTTCCTTCGAAGTTGCCGATCATCTTGTGGAAAAGTTTAATGGGGAGTACGTTGCCCTCGCAATATCTCATTTTTTAGATTTTTCTGCCTCGTCCGGATATGTGTACAGGAACACTTTATCATCTTTTGAGAAGGGAACTGAATTTCGTCCGCCGAGAAAAACGCCAAAACCGCGCGTCTACGGGACCCAAACGGCCATCGTTACCTGTCCGTCTGGAGAAGAAATATTCAAAAATGAACACGGTTGCATAAAGGTTTTCTTTCATTGGGATAGAGTGGGAAAAAGCGCGGACACCAACGAAAGCTCCTGCTGGATCAGGGTAGCGCAACTGCTCGCCGGCAGCAATTGGGGAGGAATTTTTATCCCCAGAGTCGGGCAGGAAGTGGTGGTTGCCTTTCTGGAAGGAGATCCGGACCGACCGCTGGTCGTGGGCTGCGTCTATAACGATCAGCATATGCCGGAATACTCCGATAAGGAGGCAATGAAGTCGGCGTTCAAGACCGTTAGCTACAAAGATCCGGACAGGTTTCATGAAGTTAGAATCAACGACGAGAAAGACAAGGAGGAATTGTACGTTCATGCCTCCAAGGACGTGTACGTCAACATCGTTAATTCAAGAAAAACAGAAATAGAGGAATCGGATGATACTTTGGACTTATTTAAGGGATCCAGAACAATCACCCTGAAGGCGGACGGCGATAATCCCGGCAATCACTCGCTGTTTCTGAAAAAGGGAGACCAAATTATCGAGCTCACCAAAGGCAATAGAACGCTAACCCTGAAGGAAGGGGCAGAAACCGTTGTGCTGGAAAACGGCGACAGATCCGTCACCTTGAAAAAAGGCAACCAAAGCTATGAAATAACCGGAGATTATAGCATTAAGGTTTCCGGAAATCTAAAGATCAAGGTAGACGGCAACATAGACATAGAATCCAGCGGAAATACCAGCATGAAGGCCAAGGGTACATTTAATGCGGAATCCACCGGGGCGATGGGTTTGAAAACTGGACCCGGCAGCGCCTTTTCTACGGAAACTGGGGTCGGCGGTTCGTTTTCTCTAAAATCCGGAGCCGGCGGCGCGCTCTCCGTAGAATCCGGGGCCGGCGGTGGGATGACCATAAAGTCAGGCCTTAATCTTGAAGCTTCGTCCACCGTTAACATGAATTTGAAGGCGAATGTTATGCTGGAGGTGAATGGAACGGCTTCCTGCAAACTAACCGGGGCTATGGCAGAGATTATGGGCCAGGGGATGACCAAAGTATCCGCACCCATGATAACCATCGGAGGGGGGATGTTGCAGCTTGGATAATCAGAACCAGCCGGAAGCAACTATCCAGGAAATACGAGATCCCAGCGGGAAGTTGCTGAAAACCATAACCATGAAAAATGGAGTTCCCCACGGAGAGATGACGGTCTTTGATGAAAATGGAAAAATAACCTGCAAATTAAATTATGAAAACGGTCTGCTCTCGGGGCCTGCGGAATTCTATTCGGCGGAGCAGCCGCTCATGCTGACGTCTTTTAAAAACGGAACGCAGGAAGGGGAAACTACATTCTTTTCCAACGGCGTCAAGGCAGGAACGGTAAATTTTCTCAACGGTGTGTTTGAGGGGGAATTCACCTCCTTCGATGGCGAAGGAAACGTCATAAGAATCGCCGCCTATGCGGGCGGATTGCTGAACGGAGAATGCAAGATTTTTTATCCGAACGGCGTTCTGATGGAGCATTCAGGCTACAAAAATAATTTGCTGCAGGGAGAGGTGGTAAAATACTTCCCCAGTGGGAATGCTATGGAAGTTTCGTCATTCCAAGACGGAAAACCCTGCGGATTTATAGATACCTACGATGACGACGGCAATTTAAAATCCAGTAGGGAAGTCTGATGGGAATGGGAGTATGCACCGGCGCGATCGCCATGTGCCCATTTGGCGTCGCTCCAACTCCGTTGACTTTTTTGCCCACTTCTATGCTGATGGGAGCAGCCGGCCCCATGGGCAGCTGTGCCGACTGCATTCCATTCCTGAATATTGTTCCGTTTGGCGTATGTTCCAGCATATTAAACCCGACCACAGCTTCGCTAACTGCCGCTGCCCTGGGGGTTTTAACTCCCGGGCCATGCATACCAACGCCGGCGGGCATGTGGATTCCCACTAAACCAACGGTCATGAGCAAAATGGGTCCCATGCTTACCAGCGATAGCATGCTAATCTGCGCCTACGGCGGAGTGATCAAGATAAACATGCCGGCTCAATTTACGGTGTTGATCTAGAAGCTGCGAACGCGTCAGGATTCTGTTGCATCCATCTGTATTACTTTTATTTGGGAGAAATAGTTTTTCGAGAGGAAATTATTCACTTTGTTTAAAATATTGAGAGATTCATGCTGAATTTCCAGGCCGCATCCCTTGAGCGTTTTCAAAACAAGAACGTTGCTGCTGCCGGCGTGGACGACCTTATGGGGAGTCGATATCAAAGCGATGCGCTCTCCCACAACCAGGCTCCAGTTTGCAAAAATTTCCAGGTAAATCGGTCTGTTTTTGATATTTTTAACAAAAACTTTTGCAATATCTCCCACCGCCAGAAATTGTTTGCTCATCAATGTGCATCCATTACATATTTATTCGAACAATACATATTTCCTCCCCTGCATTTTTTTCAACGCCGTCTTTTGTGGAGCAACAAGAATGCATTCGGCGCTTCTGTCCCACACTTTTAGGTCGTCTTTCGAATTGCCGGCGTAAGCAAACCCATTCTTGCCGAAAATTGTGGTCAGAGCAATGGCCTTCGCTTCTGCGCGCAGGTTAACGCGCTCGTCGCTGGCAAAAACTCCATCGAAAATATTCAGAAAATCAGCGATTTCATGGGCATAGCTTTGATTGGAGGCTGTGGCAAGGAAAATGCGACGGCCTTTTTTTCTTTCATCAATGATAAAATTCAAAAATTTTTGGTTATAATTCAGCACCGAAGCGTCCAGCCTTATGTTTTGGGACAGTTTATGTTTCAGATAAGCTCGCCCACGCAAAAACCAATAAAATACCCTAAAGACATGCAGAAAATTATCCCTGACATATCTGTTTAAGGCTATCGCGGTAACGTCATCCCTCACCAAAGTGCCGTCCAGATCAACGCAGAGCGGTTTTAGACTTGCGAGCGACGTCACGTCTTGGGAGAAACAACGCTGACCATGGCCGGACGCAACAATCTTTCGTTGTGCATATAGCCGGACTGAAAGACATTAATAATTGTTCCGTCTTCGCGGTCCGCGTCGTTCACTTCGCACATGGCTTGATGATACTGCGGATCGAACCTGTCTCCATCGGTGACTTTTACCCTGGAGATGCCGTGCTTTTTAAAGACCGCGATTAATTCTTTCTCGCAGAGCAAAATGCCGTCCAACAAAGCCTTAAAATTTGCGTCGGCCTCGACTTTTTCCTTAATTAGCTGCGAATTTTCCAAAACTCTTTCGAAATTATCTTCAACCACCAGCAAATCTTTTGCAAATTTAGTATTGGAATACTTCAGAGCCTCTTCCATCTCCCTTTCGGCTCTTTTTCTCAAGTTTTCGAGCTCGGCTGCCTTGCGGAGCAGAGCATCCTTCAAAGTTTTTATCTCTTCTTCCAGTTGAGTTATTTTGTCAATTTCATTCTCAGACTCTGCGACATTTTCTATTGGCTCTGAATTTTTGTCGTTCTCACTCATATGCAACTCCAATAAACACTAGCTAATATGTCGGGAAGGTTAGCGCTCATCGTATACGGAAACTCACTCTCTTTCAATAGCGATCGGGGATTTTCTTTAATAGAGATTCGATCTTTTCAGCGCGTTCCCACGTATCGTCAATGAAGAGTTCGATATCCGGAATAAACTTCAGGCGAAGACGTTCTCCAAGACAGCGTTTTAGCTTAGATATGTTGCGCTTTAGGAAAGCGAGACTTCTCTCGTTGCTAACGTCGCTGGACAATGAAACGAGGTAAACCTTCGCGAATTGCAGACACGGACTGACGCTTACGTTGGTGATGGATATGAGCGATGTTTTTGCGTCAAAATCAGCGATTGGATTGCGAAGAAGGTACTCGGACAATACGCGCCTTACCTCGGACGCAACCATATTTTGTCTTGTACTTTTCTTTTCCTGCATGCAATCTACAGTTGCCGAGCAACTTCCTCCAATTCGAAACCCTCTATGATATCATTGACATGAATATCGTTGTAATTCTCCAGCGTGATGCCGCACTCGAAGTTCTCTCGGACTTCTTTTACGTCGTCCTTGTGCCTTCTTATGGATTTCACATTCCCCGAATAAACCACAACGCCGTCCCGCATCAGTCTCGCCTTCGTTCCTCGTTTCATAACTCCAGATGTTACCATACAACCGGCGATTCTGCCTAGCTTGGAAACGTCAAATATTTTTCTCACTTCTGCACTTCCAAGGATGTTTTCTTTAACGTCCGGCGTTAGTAGACCTGACAGCAGAGCCTTTACATCGTCTATTAAATCGTAAATGACGGAATAATATTTTATCTGGATTCCATCTCGAGAAATTTGATCGCGGGCCTGCATATTGGCACGAACGTTGAAGCACAAAATCAACGCTTGGGATGCGCGCGCCAGCACGGCGTCGCTTTCCGTGACCTCTCCAATTCCGGAATGTAGAATTTTAACGGCGACTTCCTCAGTCGACAACTTTTTCAAGCTGGAACAAATGGCTTCGGCCGATCCCTGCACGTCCGCCTTAACAATTACGGCGAGAGACTGTAGCTTCTCATCTGCCTCAAACTTAGAAAACAACTGATTCGCCGTTCCAGATGACGAAATTACCAGCGTCTGCTCTCGTTTTTTTCTTTCTCTGTAATTGGAAATCTCGCGGGCCTTGCCTTCGTCTTCCACAACTATAAAATCGTCTCCCGGGACTGCAGATCCATTGAATCCTATTATCTCTCCCGGCATGCCGGGCGTTAACTCCTTTATGGTTTCCCTGAGGTCCGTGCGGATTGCCCTTACTCGTCCATAGACTATTCCGGAAACAAAAATATCTCCGACCCTCAGCGTTCCTTTCTTGATTAAAGCCGTTGCCACCGGCCCCAGTCCCTTCTCCACTCTGGATTCTACGACGATGCCTTCGGCCGCCCTGTGGGGATTGGCCTTTAGGTCCAAAATTTCCGCCTGCAGCAGGATGGATTCTTCTAACTTCTCCAGATTTAACCCAGTTTTGGCAGAAATTTCAACGTCGATAACGTCTCCGCCGTAGGCTTCCACCACAACTTCGTGCGTCAGCAGCTCCTTTCGAACGCGATCGGGGTTTGCGCCCTGTTTGTCGATTTTATTTATGGCGACAACAATCGGAACTTTGGCCGCTTTTGCGTGATTAACAGCTTCGATGGTCTGATCTTTGACTCCGTCGTCGGCGGCAACCACCAGGACGACCACGTCGGTAACATTTGCGCCTCTGGATCTCATCTCCGTAAAGGCGGCGTGTCCCGGAGTATCGATGAATGTAATGCGACGGCCGTCCCGCATACTGACCCGATAGGCCCCTATGCTCTGGGTGATGCCTCCAGCTTCTTTCAGGGCAACGTCCGTCTTTCTCAAAGCGTCCAGCAGAGAAGTTTTTCCATGATCCACGTGCCCCATGATGGTAACCACCGGTGGACGAAACTGCAAATCTTCGCTGGAGTCTTCTTTCCAGAGTCCAATTTCCACGTCGCTGTCACTTATCCTCTTGACATTGTGACCGAACTCCAGGATTACCAGCTCCGCGGTGTCGGCGTCGATAATTTGATTTGCCGTGGCCATAAGTCCCATCTTCATCAGTGTCTTGATGACGTCGCTGGCGCGAATGGCCATTCGGCTAGACAATTCTTGAACGCTGATAACTTCCGGCAGAATAACTTCTTTTATGACCCTTATTTCATCCGGATTTTTAGTAGCAAATTTATTTTTCTGTTTTGCTCTTCTGATGGAAGACAGCGACCGTGTTCTCCTGCCATGATCTTCATCCAGCGCGTTATATATGGATATCCTTCCAGAACCAGCCACGTAGCGTCCTTTTAGCTCTTTTATATCCTTTTTTACGTCGGGAGCCTTTTTTGAATTTGTGGATTTGCGCGAGGGATCTTCCTCATCCGTAAAATCTGGCCCCTTTGAATGCTTGAAGGTTTTATGGCGCGATATTTTTTGATGAGGGCTGCCGCTATTGGTTTCCTGTTTCTTCGGAGAAGCATTTTCGGATTCCTGTTGATCTGAAGTTTCGGCCGATTGCGGTTGAGCCGCATCCTGCTCATTTTCTGCGTTTTTAGCTCGAAGTAATTCCTGCTCTTTACTCTCTTTAATGGCCTCTTTTACAACTTTTAGTCGTGTTTCCAGCTCTTCATTGGTCAAATTTTTGCCATTCTGGAACCCAGAAAGCGATGGAAACTTAGCCGCCGCTCCGGCGCCCGCGCCCGCAAACGATCTCTTTTTTTTTACCTCAACGGCAACGACTTTGGACTTTCCATGGGAGAAGCTTTGCTTCACTCTTCCGCTAAAAACGGAGACGGGCTTCACGTCCACAGTTGAGCCGGATAAGCTCAGAGTGCTTTTCTTTCGTTCTTCCATATAAATTTCCTCGCCGCCATCAACTAGCTAAACCAATGCTCTCTAGATTTCATAATTATATCGTTGGCGAAACTTTCCTTCAGATTTGGCAATATTTCCATTAGCTCGCCGGAACTAAGGTCCGCCAAATCATCCAGCTTTTTAATGTCGTGCTGAGCCAAAGTCAGCAACGCTTCGTTGGAAAATACCCCAAATTCCATAATTTTGGGATCGATTTCCATCTCATTTAGCTTAGTTAAAACTTCTTTTTCCTTGCCGACCATATAGTTTTTAGCCCGCGAAATTAGCTCTTCGGCAACGGTTTCATCGAATCCCTTGATAGAGGCCAGCTCCTCTTTGGATGTGTCCGCCAATTCTTCAACGCTGGCGAATCCTTCCGTAACAAGCAGGTAGGCGATGACCTCGTCGCAATCCAACATGTCCATAAACATTTTAGACTGAGCGTGATACTCCTGATTGCTCTTCTCAAGCGCTTCCGTTTCTGAAACGACCGTGACATTCCACCCTATGAGCTGCGACGCCAACCGAACGTTCTGCCCTCTTCTGCCTATGGCAAGACTTAGCTGATTGTCCGGAGCTAAAACCTCAAATTTCCTATTTTCTTCATCCACTATAACCTTGGAAATCTCTGCTGGAGCGAGCGCATTAACGGCAAAGGTAACCGAATCGTCCGACCAGAGGATGATGTCTATCTTTTCCCCCTGCAATTCCTGAATTATCGCCTGAACTCTACTGCCGCGGACGCCAACGCAGGCGCCAATGGGATCTATGCCGGTATCGGCGGAGTAGACGGCCATTTTCGCTCTACTTCCAGGATCTCGAGCGACTGCTTTTATCTCTATTACTCCATCGTAGATCTCCGGCACCTCCTGCATGAACAATTTTTCGACAAATTTTGGATGAGTGCGGGACAAAAACACCTGCGGCCCTTTAGTTTCCCTGGAAACGTCCACTATGTAGGCGCGAACTCTATCTCCAACCCTGAAATTCTCCCTCGGGATCAATTGATCTCTCTTTATAATCGCCTCTGTTCCGCCTATGTCCAGAGTTACGGAACTAAACTCAGACCGTTTTACGACTCCGCTTATTATCTCGCCGGTCTTGTTCTTAAATTCCTCAAATTGTTTTTCTCGCTCAGCCTCTCGGATTCTTTGGGTGATGGTTTGGCGTCCCACCTGGGCCGCAACTCGACCGAAATCCAATGGTGGTAATTTTGTGGTAAAAACTTGATCTGCTTTTGCATCCGGATCCATTCTCATGGCCTCTTCAACCGAAATTTCTGTTGTTTCGTTTTCCACAACGTCTTTTACGGTGATGCACTTCAGAATCGACACTTCGCCGGTTTTTCTGTCTATGACTACTCGTATATCATGCTCGTTGCCGTATTTCGATCTGGCAGCCTTCTGAATAGCGCTTTCCATGGCCTCAAGAATTTTCTCTCTTTCTAGACCCTTTTCCCGAGCAACGGCGTCCGAAACCTGCAATAATTCCGGTCCATAAAAACGAGAATCAGTCCATAAAGCCGTCGACATTTCCCTCTGTCCTTTTCCTAAAAAACCCTCTTTACACTCGCCCTTTTAATGTTTTTATATGGCACTTCAAGCTCGGGTCCAGTATCGCACTCTTCTTTCAAATAGACAACAGCGTCATGCGAATTTTGCGCCACTCTCGTGAGTTTACCGGAGAATTTGCGCCGTCCATTCGTTTTGACATAAAGCTCAAGCGTCACGTCTCTGCCGCAAAAACGCTCAAAGTCACTAATTTTCGTGAGGGGGCGGCGCTCGCCCGGAGAACCAACCTCCAGATTGTAGCTGCCATTGATAAAATTTTCAACGTCCAAAATTACGGAAACTAGATTGTTCGCCCTGACACAGTCGTCCATCGACACCGGCGCGCCATCCAGGCGCTCTATATCAATGCCCACAACCGGACGCGCACCGCCGACTACGCGGACCGCCACAGGCTCGTAACCACTGGCCATCAGCGACGCTCCCACCGCGGCGATAATTTTTTCATCCAATTTCAAAGGAACACCGCCCAAATCGCAACAGTAGCGTCGAAAATACGCTCTGGAAACTAGTTTCTGCGCACTCCGAGGAACCTCAGCGCATAGAGGAACAGATTGATGAAATCCAGATACAATTGCAGCGCGCCGAAAACAGCTTTTTTCTCGCTGGCGTCGGCAGTATCCGAATCAAAGTAATAGCTCTTTATCCTTTGGGTGTCGTAGGCGGTCAATCCGGTGAAGATAATCACTCCGATGATTGACATAACGAGCTCCGCAACCGAGTTGCGCACGAATATGTTCACGATGCTGGCAATGATCACTCCAATCAGCCCCATCATTAGAAAGGAGCCAATGCTAGTCAGATCCTTTTCGGTCACATAGCCGTAGATCACCATCGACAGGAACATGGAAGAAGTTACAAAAAAGGCATAGGCAATACTTGCGCTGGAGTAAACCATGAAAATAGACGACAGAGAGATTCCAAGACAGGTGGCAAAGGCAATAAACAGCCATCTGGCCTTTTCGGCAGACATGCTGGCTATCCTCACGGTCAGGTATATTGATATTCCGAACGGCACCAGAAACATTATCCAAGAAATGGCCGGAGATGAAAAAAGCATCAGCATAAACGTCACGGAATTGCTGAGCGTATAGGCGACCACAGCCGTCAACGCCAGCCCAACCGACATATAGGAGAAAACACTCAACATATATTTGCGCAATCCGGCGTCCAGAACGCCGACCGCTTCCTTATAGAGCGACGTAGCTTTGTTCTTCATAGAAACCTCCACTATTGCGGAAGATTCTATCAAATTTTGCTGCTATTATCAAGTGTTTTCTTACAGATTTATACTTCATATGGATTTGTTCTGCTTTCAAACTAAGCTAGTATGGCGGATATGTCTTTCCGGCAGTTATTCATTTTGGGAGAAAGCAAGATTTGGTTTTAGAGGACATGATCCAAGGTTGGCTGCAGGAACTGGCGATGCAAAAACGCTATTCCCATCACACGGTAACGTCCTACAGAGGGGATTTGCTTTCTTTCCAAAAATTCCTTGAGGAGCATTTGGGGGAAGCAATTTCCACGGAGACTTTCGGAAATTTGAGAATTTCGGATTTTCGCGCCTGGTTTTCATCACGCATCAGCAATGGATTGGCGGCGCGCTCCAATGTCAGAGCGTTATCGTCAATAAAATCGTTTTTTAGGTACTTGGCTAGGCGTAATCTTGTGGACCTCAAGGTCATTTATTCCGTCAGAAGGCCAAAGTTGGCGCGGCTATTGCCGAAGCCAGTGGAAGAAAAGACGCTCCTCAACTTTTTGAATCAGGATTCTTTCTTTGATAGCGACAGGGAATGGGTAACCCAGCGAGATCGCGCCCTTTATAGCCTATTATACTGCACCGGCTTGAGAATCAACGAGGCTTTGAGCATAAAAACGCGGGAGATTGCGCCGGAAATGAAAATACGAACAAAAGGACAGAAGGAACGGATCATAATACTGCTGCCATTGGTTTTGGATAGGATAGAACGGTACGTTGACAGTTGCCCGCACAATCTTCGGGAAGGTTTTTTGTTTGTGGGAGTTAGGGGGAAGAGGCTCCATGCTTCCTCCGTGGATAATCGATTGCAGAAATTGAGGCTAATTTACAATTTGCCAGATCATGCCAGCGCCCACTCGTTTCGGCACAGCTTCGCCACTCACCTTTTGCAAAACGGAGCCGATCTGCGATCCGTACAGGAGCTTTTGGGGCATGAGTCACTATCAAGCACGCAAATATACACGGACATAGACGATGGCAGTCTACTGAAGACATACGAGAAAGCCCACCCACTGGAGAGGTAGATATTGAAAAAAATTGTGCTACTGCTGATGTTCCTGACGCCGATTCTTCAGGCAAAATTCGACGCCTGTGAATTTAGCTTAAGAAACGGACTGCGAGTCGTTTGCATCAGGAAAAAAAACTCTCCCATAGCGCTGTTCTCAATCTGGTACAGATGCGGTTCGAAATGCGACGCCGTTTCCAAAACCGGCGTGGCCCATTATTTGGAGCACATGGCCATTGCCTCCAATCGGCAGTCGCGTGATTTCCTGGAGGGCATGGGAGCGGAATACAACGCCTTTACGTCAATCAATTTGATCTGTTTTCATGAAATTGTTCTCCAGGAGAATCTAGAACGCGTATTTGAATACGAGGCCGAGCGTATGGAATCGCCCCGCATTGACGATAAAGAGTTTCTGAGCGAAAAGGGAGCCATCCTGGAGGAAAGGAATCAACGCGTTGACAACGATCCAGATGGGGCGCGGCATGAAGTTCTACTCTCCAACATATTCAATCGGAAAGTGGGCGGAGCAGCGCTCATTGGCTGGAAACATGAAATAGAATCCATCCAAAAGCAGGATTTGCACGAGTTTCATCAAAAATGGTTTGCCCCCAATAATGCAATCCTGGTGATCGTCGGAGATTTTAATCTGGATCACATAAAAAATCTGTCGGAAAAGTGCTTTGGGGTCAAAAAAGCGAAAAAAATTCCAAACGAAAGGACAGAAATTCACGGTTTTCCGTGCCTGAAGGAGGTAAGCTACAGCTCCCACAAAAATGGGCTTTCTTCCTCAGTCGAATACGTGTACGACGTTCCGTTTTCTTCCAGAAAAAAATTCCGCAAGTCGTTGGCTTTAAATATGGCGCTTAAAATTCTCAGTCAGCCGGCGTTTTTCATAAAAAAAACGCTGCAGCATGTTTTAAACAAAGCGAACGACGTGACTTTTTCCTATACAAAGGGGATTTTGCAGCGCGATATCGTAACCGTGAGCATATCCTGCGCCTCTCCGGATAGCCTTGCCGATTCTCTGAAAGTCTGGAAATATTTGAAAAGCAAATTGCTAACGCTGGGGGTGTCCGATGGCGATCTGGAAACCGCCAAGCGAAAGGAGAAACTCGCTCTGGCCTATCAAAAGGATGATATCGAACACATGGCAAATCGTTTTGGTTGGCTCTTGGCCTGCGGATATTCGCTGAATGATATTCAAACATCCGACGAAATTATTTCTTCCATCACAACGGCGGAGTGCAATCAGGTTCTCCGGGAAGTTTTTTTGCCCATCCAAATGGCTGAACTGCGAACGATTCCAAAGGGCTACGACCGTGATTAGAAAATTACCGTTTGTTTTCATGGTAGCGATTTTTTCCTTACTCCAAGCGGAAGAACCTAAAAATAGGCTGCCCATATTTGACATTAAACAGTTATCTTCCTCTTCCGGAACTAAATTTTGGTTTATGAAAGACGATAGCGCTCCTCTGGTTCATGTGAGAATTGTTTTCAAAAATTCCGGAGCTTCTCATCAGGAGAAATCCAAAGTCGGCGCGCCTAAATTTTACTCCCATGCCGTTTTTTGCGGTTCGGGAAAATACAACTACGTGGAGTTTAAGAAAAGATGTTCTGATATATCCATAAAGTTGTCATGCCAGGTAGGTTCGGATGCGATGGTTTTTTCAATGACTACGCCGAAAATTGTCATGGATGAGGCGGCAGAACTTTTTAACATGGCTCTGAATTCGCCAATTTTTGAGAAGGACAAAGTGAAGGAAATTCAGGATGGGATCGGGTACTCTACGCAAAGCTACGCCGCCAATCCCGTCGGCTCCGCTCTGCAAATTTTCGTTCCGGCGGTAATTTTCAAATCTCATGCCTACGAAACTGGGATCCAGGGAAGTTCAGAAAATTTTATGAAATTGTCCATTGACGATCTTAAAAAGTATAGGAAAAAGTTTTTGGTAACGGCCAACGCGGAAGCCTGCGTATTTGGGGATGTATCAGAAAAAGAAGCCGTTTCGCTGCTGGATAAAGTTTTGTTTAAAATGGAAAAAGGGAGGCCGGCGGAGGATCATATTTCGGACACTGCCCCTCTGTTGACTTCGGAGATTGTCAGATACCACGTGGAAGGTCCCCAGAGCGCCATAACGTTCGTTTTGAAAAATGAGAAGCCATTGTCTCCCCGAAGGGCGGCGGCAGCGGTTTTGTATCGCATTCTTGGAGAAAATAGTCTGTTTAAAAGCAGGATAATGTCCGAACTCAGAATGAAGCGTGGCCTGATATACAGCGCGCTCATGGCTCCCGTAGATTTAAACCATGCTAATTATATTTTCGGAGTACTTTGGACCGACAATTCAAAAGTTTCCCAGGCCATGGCCGCTTTGGCTAAGGTTGTTAAAGATTTAAGGGAAAAGGGCCTGACGAAGGAGGAGCTGGAGTTCGCAAAAAAGAACATCGTTGGAGCGCTGTTTGTGGGCTTAAGGACCTCCGGAGACTTTTGTGATTTTTGCTTCAAAAAAATGCTGGACGGATTCAAGATAGACGCGCTGCCGCATTTGCTGGAAAAAATTGCGAATGTGCAGTTGGAAGAAGTTAACGATCTGGCTAAAGAGCTTTTGGATGAAAATAACATGTCATGTTTAGTGATCGGCGGCGGCGCATGATAAAGAAAATTCTCGCTGCTCTTTTCTTTTTCTTTCAAGTCGCATGGTGCGGGCAACCTTCTGCGGAAGATGGCGTCGTGAACGATTGTTTTGGCAATAAATTTGTGGAGCATGTCGTTAACGACGGCTATGCCGCCATTTTATGCGAAAATTTTCGCCGGCCCATTGTCGTGGTGGGGTTGGTTTTTGACGTTGGATCGCTCAACGCTCCACAGAATAAATTTGGCATTGCGGAAATAGTCGCTGAAAACATAATTCATCCTGAAACTCGAGAGCAATTGCGAAATCTTGGCATTTCTTGCAACGTAACCATGACGGCAACCTACACGGAAATTTTGGCGGAAATGCACCCGAAACACGTAAAAAAATTCTTCGAAATTATGGGGGAAAATCTCTCCAAATTCTCGGTTGCAAACCTGGGAATATTGAAAAAGCAGATGATTATCGATTCTAAACTGGCCGATTATTATTCGGAAAATATCGTGAAAAATGCGATCTTTTCCCACATGAAGCTGAAGGGCAAAAACGCCGCTTACCAGATATTCAATGAAAAATCGCTGCAATCCATTTCGGAGGAGGACGTGGAGCAGTTTTTCGCTAAAAATTATTTGGATTGCCACCTGGCCGTCGTCGTCAGCGGAGCCCTTAGCGATCAAAACCTTTTAGAAAGTTTGCCGCTGATGGGAGCCGGCCGCCGGCGGAAGGCGATTTCCCGTGATATTTGCGGAGACCATTGCTTCAAAGATATTTTTTTAGAAAGCAGATACATCGGCAGATCGTTGAGATATTTCTATAAAATTCCCGGCGAGGACAATGGCGATTTTTCCGCCGTATTTTTTCATGTTTTTAACTACGAGGCGTTCAAATTTTTCGAAAAGATGCATCCATTGCTTGTGGGATACGAAGTTCGCGACATTCTTGATCATGGAGACTGTCTGCGACAGATTTGTCTGCGCCCGCGGGGAGACGTCTCGCTGGAAGATCTGCGCAGAACCTACGAAATTTTTGTGGATCGCATGCGGAAAAAACATTTTTCTCCGGAATTTTTAGCCAAGGTGGCTAAAATAAGAGACTATAAATACAGGATTTTATTCGCTGATCCGCGCTCTCTCTGCCAGAAGATTCGAGATGTCCATATGACTGGAAAAAGTATCAACTCGATTTGTAAAATTCAAGATCAAATCAAGAGCGCGTGTTCTTCAGCTTTAAAAACATTCGCCCAAAAGATACTGGGGGAAAATTTGACCTTTAGAATTACCACCAGATACAACGCAAGGGCCCCATAAAAAAGCATGATAGCTCGCTGGCATTTCTTCGGGAGGCGAGCTACCATGGGGGCGGCCATGGGGAAAAATCGGCAATGGAAGAATACACTGTCTCGCGGTTATCCGCCCTGATTAAGAGATCCGTTGAGCAAAATTTCAGCGGAATTCATCTGAAAGCAGAGGTTAGCGCGCTGAAAATTCCATCTTCCGGGCATCTATATTTTACTCTAAAAGATGCGGATGCGGTTATCGACGCCGTTTGCTGGAAGGGCGTTGCCCAAAAGCAGAAAATAAAGCTGGAGGATGGGATGGAGATTCGATGCCTCGGGCGAGTGACCACCTACCAGTTGCATTCAAAATATCAATTTATGGTGGAGGAGTTTGAGCTGGCCGGCATAGGCGAGTTACTCAAACTACTGGAGGAGCGCAAAAAGAAGCTTGCCGCCGAAGGTCTTTTTGACGCGTCCCGAAAAAAGCCTCTGCCGACCATTCCCAAATTGATAGGAATAATTACGTCTCCCACGGGAGCCGTCATAAAGGATATGCTCCACAGAATCGGTCAGCGTTTTCCGCGGGAAATCCTGCTGTGGCCAGTGCTTGTGCAGGGATCGGAGGCCGCTCGCCAAATTGTCGACGCCATAGGCGGCATGAATTCTCTTCCGTCGGAAAAAAGGCCGGACCTGTTGATAGTGGCTCGGGGCGGCGGTAGTTTTGAGGATCTGATGCCATTCAACGATGAAAGCGTCGTGCGAGCGGTAGCGGAAAGTAAAATTCCCATAATTTCGGCCGTTGGCCATGAAACGGATACGACTCTAATCGATTACGCAGCTGATCTGCGGGCTCCAACTCCAACTGCTGCCGCTGAATTTGCCGTTCCGGAAAGAATGGCGCTGCGCGCGAATGTGGCCAAAATTTTTTCGCAATTAACTCTTTTGATCTCCAACAATTTGGAAAAGAAAAAATTATTTATCCGATCCAATAAAATTTTAAATGTCGAGAGCATCATTTTCGAGAGAGTTCAGCGAGTCGATTATGTTTCTGACAAAATTGTCGCCACCATAAGGAATAAAATTTCCCAAAAAAGTATATCGTTGGCGAAAATTACGATTCCTAGACCGATGGTTCAAAAAAATGTGGAGGGAATTTTTCAAAAATTGGCTTTTTTATTCATTGCGCAATTTGAAAATGCCAAAAACCTATTGGCGCTCGCCGCCAGCGGCATTGAATCCAATTCCTACGCCAATATCCTGAAAAAAGGATTCGCCTTTGTGGAATCTCACGATTCTTTGCCCATCACGTCCGCCAAAGAAGCCGAAAAGCGCCCGGATTTTAATCTGATATTCGCAGACGGCAGATTGCAGGTGTGCCCAAAGACGCTCCAAAGGAATTTGTTTGCAGATTGAGCAGCGGCAGCGGAAAGCTTCAGTTTCAGGCCGAATCCTAGACTCCGCCCATTCAAGTTTGAGCCGTAATCTCTGCTTTAGGCCTTGATGCAGCCGTATCTTCACTTTTGAATGTGCGGGTACCGCGCCAGTTTTATCCACTCTAATTCTTTTTCCGTATTCAACTTACGCACTTTAAATTTGAGGTTCCACCGGTCCCCGCTCGTACAGTCTTTCTTAATGTACCTTTCATTATCATTTATTCCTTGATGTCCAGCGCAGTCGCATCCCTTTTCCGCCACTTCATCAAATTTATTTTTGTTGCCATCTATATAGGTAAGCGGGCTAAACGCGCAGATGAACTTACGCACATCCACCATTGTTGCGTCATCGGGATGAAGGCAGTATCTTTCAAGAATAAAAGCGACCGCAAGCTTAAACGACAGCCGAATGCTCTGTGAACCTTCCGTAGTCTCTTCATCCAAAAAAATAAATTCAACTTCACCTTCAATTCCTAACTTCTCTTCCGCCACACCGTCTATCACTCTCCCACCCGAGAGTGCTTTCTTACAGAACTCCACAGCGCCTATGGAATTTTTGCGCACTCTCAAATTATTAAACCACGGTTCGTCTGGCATTTGAAACCCATTTACATCCCGTACCTTTACCGCATCGCTTTCCCAGCACGTAGCTGCCATACACGTGAATAACATCATAATCTTTTTCATTGTTCTCTCCTCATAATAAAAACCTCATGGCGTAATATAGCATTATTAATATTTTTTGTCAACAAAAAAATACAATATTATACAAAGAGGCATAGGAGACTGCAGCAGAGCCGCGGAGAACTCAGCCCTTATCCAAGGCCTGTTACCGGAACGGCGAACATTTTTTCCCCAAAAGGAATGGTATTTTTTCCAGAAAAAAGTACTATCCCGCATTTAAATGAAGCTCCAACTGCTTCTTTCAAAGCTTTTAATCCTGCAAAATCATTGGCGGAAATTGTGGAACTGGATTTTACCTCAATACCAACGACATCACCGTTACTTCTTTCCAAAACAAAATCCACTTCTTTGTTGTCCAGCGTTCTAAAATGAAATAATTGCGTTTGTTCGCTCAGGTTTTTTAACAGCTCTGTAAATACAAAATTTTCCAATATGTGGCCGAACGCATGGTGAGCTTCCTTTTGCATCGTCTCTAGTTTTATTCCTAAAATGTTGCAGAGCATATATGTGTCTGTAAAATAGCTTTTTGTGGACTTTACGAACCTCTTGCCTATGTTTCTATACCAGGGAAATACTCTGTTTATTACGAACATATTTTCCAAAATAGCTCTGTAACGACGAAAAGTCATGAGATTTGCATTGCAATCTCTCGCCATGGAAGACTCGTTTATGAGACTTCCAACTCTATTGGCAAAAATCTTCAACATAATGGGAATGTCCGCTATCTTTTCAATGTTTGCAATTTCTTTAATGTCCCTCATCAATAAAGTGGTCAAATATGAATCGAACCATCTGGTGGTTTCGGCATTCAATGAAAGCGAAACTTCGGGAAAAGTCGCGGATTTTATTTGCGTTACGATGTCGTCGCCGCCATGCTTTTCTTGCAATTCAAAATTTGCGCTAAAAGCTTTGTCAATAAAGTGCGTTGCTTTGAATTCAGATAAAGAGAACGGGTACAGCGTCAATAATTGCATTCTGCCAACCAATGCGTCGGATAGTTCCGGTAAAGCCATGACATTTGCAGATCCGGTAAGTAGGATTTTTAGATTTGTATTTCTGCGCCTTTGTTCGTCGATGAAAATTTTTAAACTCCTGAATATCTCGGGCGCCAGTTGAATTTCATCCAGTACAACGTTGGATTTGATATTTTGCACGAAGGAAACGGGATCATGTTTGGCTGCGGCATAAACAGAAGGATCATCCAAGGTGACGTATTCCATATTTAGCAGCGACGCAATTTGCAGAGTAAGAGTGCTTTTTCCGCACTGCCTGGCTCCATTTACATAGACGACGTGCGAGTTTATCAGCATTTCCAATATTGTATTTTTAGCTTTTCGTTCTACCATTTGTATTTTTTAACAGCTGCTGTTAAATTATATAACAGTGACTGAGATAATTCCAACAGAAATAGCTAATGGCCTGAGGCTGCGTGAAATTCCCTGGCCCGCTCCAGATCGACCGGAGTATCTACGCTGATGGGCGAAGGTTGATCCACCACCGTGATGCCGATGGTCATGTCGTTTTCCAGTATGCGCAGCTGCTCTAGCTTTTCTATTTTTTCCAAAGGACTTTGGGGAAGTGACACGTATTTCTCCAGAGTCTTTCGGCGAAAACAGTATATGCCGACGTGGTGAAAGTACGGCCCGCTGTGCGGTATGGGCGATCGGCTAAAGTATAGAGCCCGTCCGCTGTTCCGGGACGTGAAGGCAATGACCGGCTTCACAACGCTGTCGATCAAATAGGCGTCGTCATTTATGGGAGTTGCCAGCGTGGACATGTCGTAGTTTGATTCCTCGACTATGACGCGGGCGCCGCGAATAAATTCCGCTGCGATAAACGGCATATCCCCCTGAACGTTGATGACAAATTCGTACTTTTTAGACGGATCATACTGCGTCAACGCGGCAAACACTCGATCTGTGCCGGACGGAAGATCGGGATCCGTCAGAACGGCGGTCCCCCCTGCTCCTCTGATGGCGCCGGCTATCTCTTCGCCATCGCAGGCAACTATTACGTCTCCAGCTTGAGACGCTATCACGCTTTCGTAGGTGCGTACAATCAGTGGCTTCCCTCCAATGTCAGCCAACATTTTGTTTGGTAACCTCGTGGACGCCGTGCGGGCGGGAATTATTATCAATGCGCTCATGTTTTTTTACTCCAACAATAATTACAAAAATGTGGTGCGGTCGAGAAGAGTCGAACTTCCACGGAGTTTCCCCCATAGCGACCTCAACGCTACGCGTCTACCCATTCCGCCACGACCGCAAACGCACGGAGATAGAGATATCAAATGTCTCGAGAACTAGCAACATGAAATCCGAACTTGCAAGGATGTAAATTATGTAGTAGGAAGGGGAGTTTCGTCCTTGGATCGTCGCATATTGGGTCTTTAGCAGTGTTTCTGAATGTCAAGCTTTTCAATCGGCTGTTGGATTCGCGTTTCGGCGGCTGTTCCCGTGTCGAACTTGCCAAAAAATCCGCGATGTTTGGCGTTGCGGTGTCGATTTTCCTGATTGTTATCAAGTTTTGCGCCTTGGAAATTACCGGCTCCATATCCATGAGGGCGTCGCTCATGGACTCCATTCTAGACGCGCTTTTTTCTTTTTTAGCCTATCATGCGCTGGTGTTTTCGGACGCAAACTTCGATAAGAAACACAATTTTGGTCACGAGAAAGTGGAAAGTATCGTAGCCCTTTTCCAGTGTTTGCTGGTGATTTACACGGGAATTATGGTGTACCGCGAGGCATACGAAACGTTTTTGGATCCTAAGCCGTTGAACAGCACGTGTTTGGGCGTCTCGATAATGGTAATTTCCTGCCTGGCAGTCTACAATTTATTGTATTTTCAGAGGTATGTTGTGGTAAAAACCGACTCTCTATTGGTCCGCGGAGATTCGCTGCATTATCTATCCGATTTTCTCATGAATATTTCCATTATGGTTTCTCTGGTGCTGTCACAATTCTTCCTTTGGATAGACGTTTTGTGTGGCGTAGTCGTCGGGGGATATGTGCTCTACAGTGCGTTTCTCATAATTAAAAACGCTCTGACGGATTTGATGGACATAGCTTTGCCCGCAAAAATCCAAAAGCAAATCATGAAAGTTATTGAATCCACAGACGGCGTAAAGGGCGTAAAAATCTTGAAAACCAGGTCGGCCGGCATGAAAAAATACGTGGAATCTCGAGTAATTGTCAGCGGAAAAATGTCGCTGCATAAAGCCGATGAAATTTCCGAATCCATTGAGTCAAAAATAAAAGATATGTTCGAAAAAGTGGACGTAATCGTAAAGATCGAATCCCGATGATCAGCTTTTCCAGATCCGATGATCGCATTTTCAGCCGTTGGTGGTGGGTTGTGGATCGCGTGACGCTGTTTTCATTTTTAATCATGATGATATTTGGAATTTTGCTCGCCATGGCCGCCACGCCGATGATCGCCAATCGCATGGGCATTGAGACTTCTTACTTTTTAAAGCGCCATCTGCTGTACTCCATGCCGACACTTCCGATAATTTTTCTTGTGTCTCTCCTGGATCAAAAAAACATCAAGCGACTCTCCATGGTTCTGTTCCTTTCGTCGCTATTTCTTATGCTGGCCAGCATTTTTCTCGGCGATGAAATTAAAGGAGCCCGCCGCTGGATACCGGTTTTTGGCTTTTCGCTGCAACCGTCGGAACTTGCTAAACCGGCTTTCGCCGTGGTTACGGCCTGGATGTTTGCGGAGCAGCGCGAGCATCCCGAATTTCGCGGAAAATTTATCGCCGGCGTTTTCCTGTTGATTTTCGATCTGCTTCTGACCATGCAGCCGGACATAGGCATGATGATTATCGTGACTGCCGTCTGGTTTGGGCAGTTATTTCTGAATGGTTTGCCGGTAATTTTCCTGATAGCGGCCCTTGTGGTGGGGGCCGGCGGCCTTGCCGTCGCCTATCTGCTTTTGCCCCACGTAACGGCGAGAATCGACCGGTTTCTGGATCCAGAAATAGGAGATCATTATCAGATAAATAGGTCGCTGGAGGCATTTGCCAACGGCGGACTTCTTGGAGTTGGTCCCGGAGAAGGCACCATAAAGAGATACGTGCCGGACGCCCACGCAGACTTTGTTTTTGCAGTGCTGGGAGAGGAGTTTGGGTTTTTTGTCTGCGCATTTGTAATAATCCTGATAGCATTCATTGTGGTTCACGGCATACTCAAGTCGCTGAAAGAGAACAATTTTTTTAATCTTCTTGCGTCAGTCGGGCTATTGGCGCAGTTCGGGCTACAGTCTTTCGTAAATATTGCTTCGAGCCTGCACGTGATCCCAACTAAGGGAATGACATTGCCTTTCATGAGCTACGGAGGGTCGTCCATGATCGCGACCGGCATAATGATAGGCATGATTCTGGCGCTCCAGAAGCGAAAGATAGGCGGCGTTTATAGACGCCCCGTTTGATATGGTATGCACGAACTGTTTTGAAGCTACGTCTGCAACGTCGCATTTTCGCTGCGTATTTCTTTTGCTATCTGCAGAAAATCATGCCACGTTTCCTTCTTTTGCGACGGCGAACGCAGCAAAAAAGCCGGATGAAAAGTCGGCATAATCTTTGCGGCGATTCCATCCACCCGCGTCCATTTTCCCCGCAGTTGCATTATGCCCTGGGTCGTTTGCAACAAAGCCTTGGTGGAGGTTCCGCCGAGGCAAACCACCACCTTCGGATCGATCAGCTCGATGTGCTTTAGCACGTAGGGGCGGAACATTTCTATCTCTTGATTGGTAGGCGTTCTGTTGCCCGGCGGTCTCCAGGGTAGGATGTTGGTTATGTATACGGTTGCGCGATCCAATCCCACGGTGGCTAGAATTGTGTTCAGCAGCTGGCCGCTTTGCCCCACAAACGGAAGACCTTGCTTGTCCTCCTCCTCTCCGGGGGCCTCTCCCAGCAATAGAACCTGCGCGTGTTCGTCTCCGGCGCCAAACACCATATTTCGGGCGCATTTTTTCAGAGGAATATCGACCTTCTGCATGGCTTCCTTTAATTCCGCCAATGTGGCGATGCTGCGGCTAGTTTTTCTCCGAATCGCAGGGATATCGCCCGCTATGTCGGACACTCCCGCATCCCGAAACCACCGGGCAATCTTTTTTAATTCACGCTGCTGCATCAATTTCTATCCAGGGCTTCCTGCAGAAGTTTTTTGGTGTTGGCGACGCCGTAGAGCGCGATGAACGATCCCATGCGCGGCCCGTCGTTCTGGCCAAGCAAATGGCGGTATAGAGAACCAAACCACGACTTAAGATCCGGAAACTCGTGCCGTTTTCCAACTTCAAACACTACGCTCTGGATTTGCTCGGCAGACTCGCCGCCATCCAGCTGATTAAGCTCCTTCAACAAATCCAGAAGAGACTTCCTCTCGTTATCCGTTGGAGTGCTGTAGTATTTCTTTGACTTTACGAAGTCCTGGTAGTAGTTGACGGCATGCTGCGCGAGCCTGTCCAACAGCGGCATGGATTCCGGGTTTGCGTCGGGAGAATATTTTCTTATGAATCCCCAGAGCACATTTTTGTCGTCGGTGTTGCAAACGCTGGCCAAATTTAATAGCAGAGAGTAGGAAATGTCCGTTTCCGGATCCGGCGGATTGCCATCGCCTATGTGCCAGACCGGATTGTCCACCTGTTTGGCTGGTTCCTGTGTTTTAAAGTTTCGCAGGTGATTGGCGTAATCGTCCACCTGTCTGGGGATTACCTCAAAATACAGCCTCTTGGCGCTTTTGGGAGAGGCAAACATGAAATTGGCCAGACTTTCCGCCGGAGCATAGCGAAGCCATTCCTCCAATCTAAGCCCGTTTCCTTTGGATTTGGAGATTTTTTTGCCTTCTTCATCCAAAAATAACTCGTAATTGAAGCCTTCCGGAGGAGTTTTTCCCAAAACTTTGCAAATTCTGGACGATAATTTTACGGAATCGATCAGATCTTTGCCGGCCATTTCGTAATCGACGTCCAAAGCCGCCCAGCGGGCAGCCCAATCGACTTTCCACTGTAATTTGCAATTGCCGTCGGTAACCGGCACCTCGGTTATGACGCCGTCTTCGTCTTTGAAGACAACGGTTCCGGCCTCTATGCGGTATTCGTCGATGTTTTGCTGAAGAACTCGTCCGGTTTTCGGAGAAATCGGCAAAAAAGGACTGTAGGTGGCGGCTCTTTCTTCCCGTAGGCTGGCCAGCATGATTTCCAAAATTTCCCTGTGATGAACCAGAACTTTCCGCAGCACATCGTTAAATTTACCGCTTTTGTACCAGTGGGTGGAGCTCTGGAATTCATAGGCGAAGTTGAAGGAATCCAAAAATTCCAGAAGCTTGCAGTTGTTGTGTTCGCCAAAGCTTTCGTGGCAACCGAACGGGTCCGGGACGCTGCTCAGCGGATATCCCAGGTATTTCTCCACCATGTCCCTGTTAGGAATATTTTCCGGAACCTTCCGCAACCCATCCATATCGTCGGAAAAAGCGTAGAGTTTCGTCTTCGCTCCGGTGAGGTGCTCAAAGGCGCGTCTTACGTAGGTTGTGCGAAGGACTTCCCCGAACGTTCCGATGTGCGGCAATCCCGAAGGGCCGTATCCGGTTTCGAAGAGGGCGTATCCTTTTTCCTTTATGCTGCTCCGCGACAGTAGCCGGCGAGCTTCTTCAAAGGGCCAAGATTTCGCGTTTAGGTATATTTCGCTGTCAAAACACTTCTTCGCCATCTTCCACCTCAACAAGCCGTCGGATTATATAACCAAATGCAGGCTTTTGAAATGGCGCGTTCTGTGAGGGCTCAGCGGCGATCGGTGTTTTCCTGCTCTCGGCACTTAAATTCATCTTCTCCGAATTCCGCTGATGCGTTGTTCTGAAAAAATCTCAGCAGCGAAGAGTCTCTGGCGCTCATAATAAAGTCTCTTTCGTCGGGAAAATGCCTTCTGAATGTCACGTGGCTGCCCCTGACGTAGTTATACTGCTCGCAGGTGTACATCGCTTCGCAGAGAACATCCAGAACCATCTCTCCATCTTCCTCCCGCAGTCCGTACATGGTGTAGTATTCTTCATCGTTGGAGAAATATTTCGCTACCCTATCCTGCTGTTCGGAAGAAAAGTATGGCTTGTACTGGCGGAAACGCTCGCGAATGCAGTTCGTTGATTCGGTGCGCTTTGTGTAGGCGATGGGATCAGAAACCTTGTGGTACCAATGGAGCATTTCGTGAAAAACCGTCGCGCCAAACAGCATCTTGTGCCTTCTGCAATCCAGAGCGGACAATATGAAATGATCGCTGGTTCTGAGATTTAAAACATAATGCACGGCGCTGTAGGAAGAATGATTGGCCTCTCCCTTGGTGAACAAAAATATAGCCTTTTGCGGTCTATAGGGCATGGTCTTATACTTGGCGACGAGCGATCTGGCCAATCGGCAAAAAGACGGAGAATTCGTCATCAAATAAATTACTTGGGTAAGATCGTATTGGCGAAACTCCTCAATTTTGGCAGATTCCAGGAGAATCCCATGGGATTGGCTGGCAACCTTTAGCACAACTCCATTTTCCGCAGATAGGAAGTTCTCCACCCGATCTATGCATGTTTTCATCAACATTTCCGTTAGCGCTCGCCTATTTTGCTCAAGAGTTTTTGACGGATCCCAGGTGTTCTTTCTGTAATACTCCATTTCCTTTTCGTTCAGCAGAGAGGCTTCCATTATCTGCAGCGGATAAATATCCTCTTCCTCCAATGGAGCGGTAAAATTTTGCTCCATCTCTTCGTAATTTTTAAAGAAATCCTCCATGGGCTCCGGTTGAACGAGGCTTGGCGGATCTTTGTCCGATTTGGGCGGCGTGTTGGAAACAAGGCGGAAACCAACCGCAAGGATAATGAAAATTATAACTGAAAATATCTGTCCTGTGCTCATGTTTCCATTTGAATTTTTTTTAAAATATAATGATGACCTCTGCGAACGATTATGCCATTTTTGACGAAAAATTTCATATTGCAAACTCCTGGACGGCGTTGTGACAATTCTCAGGCATTTCCTTGAAAATCAGAAAAGAGATTCGTGCTCGAACCGATCTTCAGCAACGCCTTGCTCCATTTATCAACACTTGAATCTCCGAATATTAAAGCCTCGTCGGCGTCAATGGGAATCCAATAGCTGGAAGCGACTTCATTTTCCAATTGTTCTGGAACCCAGATGCAGCACCCCATACAGAGTAGCTTTTTCTTTGGGCCGCCGGAAGAAGTCGCTACTTTTGTCACGTCTTCGTTCATGGAAACGGCGATATTATTGACGATTAGCTTGCTGCCGGAAGACATGTAATCATCGGAATGAAGGATAAAGCATTTGTTCATTTCTTCCAACCCTCCGAAGTGAATCTCGAGATTTTCTACGCTCTCTGTGCTGACTTGCAGCCTTTCCAGTATGCTGAATATGTTCATATTCGGTATCAACTTATTTATTATCACGCCCACCGCTCCTTTTTCGTTATGATTACATACGAAAATCATAGACCGTTCCAAATATTCATTTGGAGCGGAAGACGTAGACAAAAGTATCTTGCCGTTTAGGTGCCGTATGTCACTATCTCGGTTGCGCATGTTCCTCGTCAGGTTTACAATCCAATGGTAAACGATCAAATTATAGGCGATTTTTGTTAATTTTTCGTTAAAGTAAAAATTTTTATGCAAAGAGTGGCGCACATTTTATTTGCCATGCTGTTCTGCCTTCGTGCGGCAGCGTTTTTTCCACCGGACGTTGATATGATCGTGGAAAAAAAGCAACTCCATCCCGGAACTTTTAAGTGCGCCGTGACTCTTTCTCTATCCAAGGGATGGAAGCTAGCTAAGGCGCCGAGCGTTTTGCCGCTAAAACTGAAGAATCTGAAAGATTTCCTCTGCTATAAAAAATGCGAGAAAATTAGCGATGCGGTCTATAAAATTTATTTTTTGGTTTCCGTTGCAGATAGAAAAAATCCAGATAATTTGCTGGAGCTGACCGTAGACTGCCCCATGTGTAAAGATTTGTGCACCATCGTTTCCAAAAATATTTCGTTAAATTTTGGATATGATCCACCAGCGCCGAGTGAGGAAACCCCTTTCCCGCGCGGCCTCTGTTTTTTCATGCTGCTGGGATTCATCGGCGGTCTCCTATTGAACCTGACGCCCTGCGTGCTGCCGGTTGTCTTGATGAAGCTTCGATCGCTGGGAAACAGAAGCGCCGTTCTGGGATCCATTGCCGGCAATTATTTGACTTTTGCGGCCTTTGCAGCGCTCCTGGCGCTTTTGAAAACTGGAGGAGCCGTCCTGGGCTGGGGATTGCATTTCCAAAATCCAATTGCTCTGGAAATAATGGCGGTATATTTATTTCTCCTGAGCCTGTATTCTTTCGGGATAATTCCGGCGGCTTTTCCCTCTTTCCAGATGGAAAACACGAAAAAAAGCGTGTTTTGGAGCAATTTTTTCTCCAGTGTTATTGCATCTGCCGTGGCTATTCCCTGCACCGCCCCGATTTTAGGAACAGCGGCGGCTTTCGCGATTCAAGGATCCATCTCGGAGATGTGCCTGGTATTTTTTGCTATCGGAACCGGATTTTCGGCGCCGCATCTGCTGCTTCTCTTCGTTCCGCTTAATATTCCAGCAAAATTCGCCAGATTCAGTGGAATTTTTCAGAAGATCATTAACTGCGGCGTTTTTGCGGCATTCCTGTGGGTCTTCTATTTGACGTCCTACAGCCTGGATCAGAAAGCTTTTTGGCTGCATGGGGGAACCTTTGCGACGCTGACATTTCTATTGGCAAGAAAACACGTCAAGGCGGCTGTGCTATTGGGGATTGTTTTTCTTTGTTGGAGCATTGGCTATCTAAAATTCACGGGCGCCAACGAGCATAAGCCGGCTATTCTGGCTCAAGTTTCATCACGATTGGCCGAGAAGCGAGTGATTCTTTTCAACATAACGGCCATTTGGTGTCCCACCTGCCACTACAACAAATATCGAACGCTTAGCGACGATAGGGTGCTCCAAACGATGAAAGACTGTAACGCCGAGTATCTGGAGGGAGACATGACCCACAAGGACGACGAACTGATGCAGCTGATCAGAAGTCACCACCGCGTGGGGATTCCGTTTACCATCGTTTACGGACCGAGAGCGCCGGAAGGCATTCTGCTCGGGGAAATGCCTTCGGTTGACGAGGTGGTTGAGGCGATTAAAAAAGCCAGCGGAACGTCGACTGCTGCCGGCCTACTCAGGTGAATCGTTTCCCTCGGTTTCGGTCTCGACTTCGGCGACGTTCGACTGCACTTCCGCCCCTTTGTTTTCGTTAACTCTCGAATTAAAGGAATTATTCTCCGCGATTCTTGCGGACTTCCCCAATCTGCCGCGCAAATAGTACAGCTTCGCCCGCCTGACGGAGCCGCGACGAACTACCTCTATTTTTATGTTGGAAGAGTAGAGAGGAAACACCTTCTCCACTCCCTCTCCAAATGAAATTTTTCTTACGGTCACTGAGGATCCAAGACCGCGATTCCGACGAGCTATGCACACTCCCTCAAAGGATTGCATGCGCTCCTTCTCTCCTTCAACAACCTTAATCTGCACCTTTAGGATATCTCCGGCAAAGAAGCGCGGAATCGCCCTGTTGGAGGTCAATCGCTCCAGTTCTTTTTTCTCGAAGTTTTGTAAAGCATTCATTTTCTTGATCCCGTATCAATTTGTTAGCTGGATAGCATAAATTCGGATAAAACTCAACTCACGACGCGGCAATGGAGGCGTCAAGGAAAGTCTATCCCGCCGGAACCGAGAGGCCGGCACTTCATCATGCGCAGCAGAGCTTTGATGGTTCCGCGGACAAAGCCGTATTTCTTTATGGCTAGTAAAGCATACTGCGAGCAGGATGGATAAAATTTACATTGAAACCGCGCATAGGGCGACACAAATTTCCGGTAAAAGTAAATTATTGCTTCCGCGATCCTCTGCATTTCAAAATCCTGTTGTTGAGAAAGCTCACCGCGCCAACGGCGTCACTTTTGAGATCATTCCAGCTGATGAAAGCGGTCGATCTCCTTGCTATAAAAACATAATCCACACCCGGAAGCCCCATTTCCGACAAAATTTCCCGAGCGAGGGAGCGCATTCTTCTTTTGCAGCGATTTCTGACAACGGCGCCGCCTACTTTCCGGGAAGCCGTGAAACCAGCCCGAAACGTATCCGATTCTAGCCCATTCTGCGGATTGAAGCCGCACTGCGCCACAATAGAATTCGCTCGAAAATAGAAACCGCTCCTGGAGATCCTCACGAAATCCTCCCGAGCGCGAATTCGTAATTTTTTTTTCAATTGATCTCTATGCGGACAAACGAGCCCGCCCCTTGGCTCTTCTCGCCTTTAAAACGCGGCCGCCGGCGGTAGTTCTCGCCCTAAAGCCGTGCCTACGCTTGCGAACCAGTCTGCTGGGATTATAGGTCGGTTTGCTCATATTTCCCCCTGTAAAACGCTAAGGCCGCCCGCAGTCTAGTCTTTGATGAAAAAATGTCAAGTCCACTTTTAGTGTGTGTATAAGTTCAGATAGAAGTGAGACTTTTTTCTAAAATAGTCTCACTTCTATCTGAACTTATACACCGCCTGATTGTCGTTGATGTTTATGCTGGAATGTGTACAATTACGTCGCTGCCAAAGCAAATGCAGGAGTGCCATGCAACCGGAAAATGCGCTGATTGCGCGAATTTGTCATGATTTGGTCACGCCGTTTAACGCAATTGGCCTCGGGATGGAGGCATATGAAGCTTCCGGAGACCTTTCGCTTTTGGAGCATGTGAAGGAAAGCGTCGGCAAGGCAAATATAATTCTGAAATTTATGAGGGAAATGTATTCGGAAAAATCCGAGACGTTTCGCCACTCGTTCGCCTCTCTGAACGCTTTGATATCGGATTTTTTGAGGGATCGCAGCATAACCATCGACCTAAAATTAAACGAAAGCCGCATACCGCACGGCATCGCTCAGATAATGATGCTCGACGTCGTGGTGGCCAAAGAATCCATGCCATTTGGAGGCGCGATGCAGTGCCACGTGGGTAAAGACCTTCGCGAAATTACGCTATCCTACGCCGGGAGAAATATTTCTGTTCCGGATTTAAATCTCTGCGGCGAGCTTAATCATAAAAATATTATGCTATACAGTCTGGTGAAAATACTGGAGGAGAATGAATGGGAGCTAAAGATACTTCTCCAGGGAACCGACGTGCTAATTTTCCAAAAAAAGCGCCCCCATGCATAGAAAAAATTAAGCATGTCCGTAGTCGGCGGCGAGCGGCCAATATTTTATTAAAATAAAAGTTGAATATACATCAATAGTCATATATTATGGATCGACCATTTGATTTTAAGGAGGAAATACTATGGCAAATCCGGGTGCTAATGAGAAATCAGAGTCTTTTGCTAAGTCTAAGATTCCGAACATCGACACAGAAGCGGTTATGAATTCCTACAAAAAGAATCTGGAAATTTTGGGGCTCGTGAACAAAATGTCCGTAGAAATTTGTAGCGGCGTGGCGAAACTCCAGGGCGCTTTCGTTAAGCAAATACTAAACGATCTCGGCAACGTAGCTAAAAGTTCCGAGCCCTCCGAAGCTTTTGGTAAATTTTCGGAGCTTACTCACGGTCATTTCATGAAGGCCATCGAAAACAGCAAACAAATCTCCGAAATGATCAACTCCACTCACGGTGATTTGACAAACGCCATTACCAAAAGGTTGAAAGAATCGATGGAAGAGGCCAAAAACATCGTCAAAAAGTAAGCTGGCAACCTAAAGGCACAAAAACCGCCGGTCCGGTCTAGCGCAGCCTGCAACGATGCGTTCATTCTTTGATTTTCGGGCAGCGCTCGCGAAAATTCTCCCAGATCTCCCGCCACAGACGTTTCTGCGGCGGAGGTCGTCATGTAAAAAGCCCCGCGAGGTACTACTACTGCGCGGGGCTAAACTCTTTCTGAGCAACAGAAGATCTTACTTCGAAGATTCGTCAGACTGTTCTTCCGACAAAGGCTGATCAGATTGCGGCTCAGACTTCTGCCCTTCAGAAGCAGTAGAGCTTACGTCCTGCTCGTCGTCGGCGCAGAAGGCTGCTCCGAACGGAAACGCGAGACCAAGAAAGGCGATCGCCATAGCTACTTTTTTCATGTCCATAACTCCCAATTAATGAAAACTAGTGCACATTCTACGCCCTAAATATTAAAATACAATAAATTTTTATGGCTGTTTGAAATAATTTGGGTTTGGCTAGCAAAATGTTGACGATCGCAGCAAAGTACGTTTAGATTCAGGCGGTTAAGCGCTTTAGGGTGGCCGAAAATTTTCATTTACCCATTACCTCTTCGAAGGTTTCTATATATTCATTTATCATGAGTTCGACGTCGTTGAATTTTTCCGCCCGCTTATGTCCAAGGCGCTTTAGCTTCTCTCGCAATTGATTGTCGGAGGTAATTTTTATCATGGCCTGAACCATCTCCTCTTGGCTCAGCGGATCGAAGAATACCGCGGCGTCTCCGGCAACTTCCGGAAGACTTGCGCGATTGCTGCAGGCCAACGGAATTCCCGCCTCGAGGGCTTCGGCGATGGGCATGCCGAACCCCTCGTAGAGGGATGGGCATATGAAGGCGCGAGCATTGGACAACAAGACCTGCAAATCTTCGTTGGGAATATAGTCGGTGAAAACAACTTTGTCTTCGATTTTATTGAGGGCGGCAACATTTTGGAATTTTCCGCAACCATTCGGACAAGCGCCCGCGAGAACAAGCTTCAGGCCTGAGCCCGTTTGCTTTAAAAATTTAGCAAATGCTTCAATCAGAGCAACGTGATTTTTGTTTCCCCAAAAAGCCGAAATAAATATCAGATATTTGTCTTTTTCAACATTATATTTGTCGAAAATGTCCGCCTGCTGCTTGAGCGGGATTGGCTTATGAATCCGCTTGGCCAATCTTATGAGGATCATTTTCAGACGATCTTCTGGAATATGAAACTCCTCCAATATTCGCCTCTTGGAAAAATTTGATACGGTTATTATCTTATCGTCATTTCGAACGCATTTCTCAATGAGCTTCGCCAGCAATTTTGTGGAGTTGCTTTTTTGATTCGGACTTTCTTCTATGTAGACCAAGTCATGAACGGTTGATACTTTATGATGCGGGAATTCCAGTACAGACGATGTGGAGTCATTCTTCCAATAAAGATCGCACTCGTTGTCAATAATTATTTCATCAAAGAAAACAATCTGATCCAGCAAGAATTTAAACGCGTTGAAGGTGAGTAGATTTACGATAGAAAAAATGGCGTTTTTAATGAAGCCATAGCGTATTTTAGTTACGATAAGCTTTACATTCTTGAACCTCCCTAGTTTAAAGTAATTTAAGTCTGAATTATCAGACAAAATTATGATAATGCGCCAATTTGGTCTCTTTTTAACGATGCCAACGAGGACATTTTCCGTAAGCGTTGCCACTCCGCCTTTGCTTCTGTTTAGTGATAAATCAGCCACAATGTCGTGGGTAAACTCCGGAGGCCTATTTTTCAGAGTTGATATTCTATCCGTAGTAAATATATCCGATAATTTTGCCTTCGATAGCGATACCACCAGCAAAAATAAACATCCCACAGCCAGTACGAGCGCCGCCACAATCGACAACCACTTGCATTTTTTGATTTTTTCTAACATTGGAGCATTGACTTTCATGATATTACGCCCATTCGAACTTGAAGCGCACCAAAGCCTCAGTCCAGATTCTATTTCCACCGAATCTTCTTGTCAAACAAAACGAGCAACCATCTAGCGTTCAGCCAGTGCCATAAAAAAAATCTTATCGCGGGAAAATGTTGAAAAAAATTGCAAAAGGGAATGGAGTCGCTGGTTTTTGCTAAATTCTTCAAAATTATTCGCCTGACGATAAAAATTTTTAGCAAAAAAAATTGCATTTATCGAAAAACTATGATATGATTTGCTAGTATTTTGCTAAATGGAGGTATAAATGAATACAAAAAAAATGTTGTCCTGTGTGGTTGGAGGAGTTCTGTTGGCCGCGTCAGCCTATGGTATGGATGATTTGCAAGAGGGCGGAGGTAATATTACCAGTGTCGAAATGTCCGTCCAAAATGGGGACACACACGAAACCAGCAACTTCACGATAACAGTGGGAATGACCGCGGAAAAGCTTAAGTCTTTCGTGGAGCAGGCGCATGGGCAAGTTAAGACGGAACCGACGAAAGCGTTAACCTCTTATGGAAATTATCCAGGTCTCCTTCTGACTTTTAAGGATATTAATAAAGCCCATTCTAAACAGCTGATCTTTAAGCTTTGCAAAATAGCTCTCGCTGCAGAACTGACGACGTTTGACACGCGTTATCTTTTGGACACCGTCGAAGATGACAGAGTAGTGGACGAGATAAAGCCTGTTGGTGATGCTGAGAAAGGCCTCCTCATTGCAGGAAAACAAGAAGGGCCGGAGGACACAGTGTGGGGAGTAAAGTTGGCGGATAACCTGTATCGTGCGACTGGAGAGTGGCTGTACCTGAAGTCGCATCAAAGTAAGAGTGACACGTTTTCGTTGAGTGCGCCCAAGTTGAAGGGAAGCGAAGATCTGCTGAAAGATCACCTGAAACAGCTGGGGACCCCGGAAAGCGAAGACCTCGCGAAGATGCACGCTGAGCGGAGGAACGAGCGAATCGAAGGAAAGAAACTCGCTGACGCAGGACTTAATCAGCCCGAAGATGAATGACAAAGCAGATCGAAAGAAGGAAGAATAATGGATTTTCCAGCAGATTAGGAAATCAGCTTGCGACCGCTCTAGGTAACGACGCAACGACTGACCCGAGCGAACCGAAGTCTTTGTGGCTCGCTCGGGGCCTGGCTTTGTGGTCCGTGTTCGCCGCTGACGCCGGAGGATTTATCGGAACCGGAAGAGAGGAAGGCTAAGATGGCGCAGAACAGGTCAACGGTTGCGTAAACTGAGCGGTTAAGTCGCCAATTCCCACGCGAAGCGCGACAAGGCGCCGCGCCTATACAGCTTCACGGTGAAAAACTGGATTTTCATGCGCGAAAAATCCTCAAATTTCCGACATATAAGTTCGCTTTTCATCGTGAAGCGGTATAGATAGAAAAATTGCCGGCAATAATCTTCGGGCAAAGTGATGCGTGGTTAAGCATGAGACTAAGATTCGCCTGCAAAACAGAAGCCTGCAAGCTGTTGTTGTATCATTTCTATAGCCGCATCACTATAAAGTCCGTACACCGCGTATTCGCTTGAGCAAAGAGCGAAATCGTTGTAAAAATGATCCATTCGCGGTCTTTTGGCTGTTATGTTGATGTTGGAAATTACGGAAGATCATATCCTCGGCGGGAAAATAAAGCTTTTTCAGCCGAAAAACGGCTATAGAGTAGCCGTTGATCCCGTTATTTTGGCCAGCTTGGTCTCGCTGAAACCACAGCACAGGGTGTTGGACGTCGGTTGTGGAACCGGAGCCATCTCTCTCATCCTAAAACTAAAGGAAAAAACAGCGGAAATTACAGCCATTGATACGGATGATGAGATGTGTCGGATATGTCAACGCAACGCACAGGCGAATTCACTGGACTTGGAGGTAATCGCGGCAGAAGTGGGAAGTTCGCATGACCCTCTGGAAAACAGGTTCTTCGATGTGGTGGTCACCAACCCTCCATTTTTCGCCATCCAATCATCCAGACCATCCGGCGCCGGAAGGTTCGCAAATTTCGAGACCGTTGATCTTAAACGCTGGATCTCCTATTGCTCGAAAAAATTGAAAAGTAACGGCGTATTTTTCATAATTCACTGCGCTACCCGCACCGGCGACATTCTTGAAGCCCTGAACGGAGTCGGCGCCGTTGAAATCCTGCCTCTGTTTCCAAAGGAGGGAAAAGAGGCCAAACGCGTGGTGATCAAATGCCAAAAAAACAATAAATCGGGCTCCAAAATTTTTCCCGGCTTATTTATGCACAACGCCGATGGCAGCTATTCCGCCAATCTTGACAACATATTAAAGGGAAATTTTCTTCTTTAGACCACGAATGCTAGCGAAAGATGTTGACGCCGGGTGCTTGACAAAATAACCCCAATGGCGTATGCTAGAGCCATCGTTTTCGGGATGATTTGGAATGTTGGAAGTATTCGGGATAATTAAAAGCTTGGCGTGGTGGCGTCGCTGAAGCGCCGGTGTTTGCCTCGGTTTTTAATTATTTGGAGTATTTGCGATGTTTTCTTCTCTAGTTTTGTCTATCTTCATAATTCAAGGCGTTTCGCGTAGCCGTGATTGCTTTGCGTGCTTTTTCTGGCCTTTGGGCCGTTAATTTCAATCCTTAAGCAATTGAACGCACAGGGCATAAAAATCATTAAAAATTATGGAGATATATCGTGAACAAAAAAATATTTACCACAATTGCTGCTGTTTGCGGCATTGTTGGCGTTGCCTATTTCAACGAAAAAGCCGATTTGCCGCTGGTGGCCGTTGCCAACTACGGTCCTCATGCCTCTCTGGAGGCTTCTCTGAGCGGCGCCAAAGCGGAGCTGGCGGATCAGGGATTCATCGAGGGAAAAACGATCAGATACGAGATCGCCAACGTTGGCTTCGATCCGGCCCTCATCCCGCAGATGCTTGCCAAGCTCGCGGCGTCCAGGCCGCGGGTGATGCTGGTGAAGACCACTCCCGTCGCGCAGCTGGCCAGGGGAAAAATCCACGACGTCCCGCTGGTCTACTGCGACATTACGGATCCGATTTCGGCCGGCCTTCTGGAGGACAGGGAGCATTCCTGCGGGAATGTGAGCGGAAGTTCTGATCAAGAAGGCCTGGGGCCGTTTTTGAATTTCGCGAAAAGCCTACTGCCGAAGGCAAAGGCCGTCGGGCTGCTGTATTCCACCTCCGAAAGCAACGACGCGGCGCTGCTGAAGATGATGGGAGAAGCCGCCGCCGAAGCCGGGCTGTCGGTTGTGGCGGTGCCGGTGGACCAATCCCGCGACATCCCGATGCGCATGCAGGAGTTTCGCGGGAAGGTTGACTTCATATACGTTGGAACCAGTGGCCCTATCCAGCCGGCCCTTCCGATCATTGCATCCGAGGCCAAGAAAATGGGAATACCGGTGTTCAATGCGGAGAACCAGGCTGTGCGGGACGGTCTGGCGCTGGCCAGCTTCGGCGTGAGCTACGAATCCGTAGGCAGAAACGCCGGGAAACTGCTGGCGAAACTGCTGAAAGGCTCCTCCGTGAAGAACTTGGCGCCGATTTTCCCGAAAATAGAGGACCACAAATGCTACATAAACGGAAAATTGGCAAAAAAGTTCGGGATCAAAATTCCGGAGAACGCGACCGTCGTGGAGTGAATTTGCAATGTGGCGGAGTTTTGGTATACTCCGCCACAATTTATCGCCGGAGGAGCAGCGTTGATGGAGTGCAGTTTTCGTAGCTTTGTGGATAGTTTCTTCTGGAATTTAGGCGCTGGAGAGCATGCGTCCGGCGGCGGGATTTACGGCGTGACGGTCTTCGTTTTGGCCTGTTTTATCGGCTATTATTTAGTCTGGAGTGTGACTCCGGCGCTGCACGCTCCGCTTATCTCGGTAACCAACGCGATTTCCAGCGTGATCATAGTCGGGGCGATTTTCGCCGCGGCTCAGTGTTTTTACGGTCAAGCCAGAATTTTTGGATTCGCGGCTATCCTGCTGACCGCCATAAATATTTTTGGCGGATTTACCATAACTCATCGAATGCTAAGCATGTTTCACAGGAAGAAATAGATAGTTTATCATGATGGTGGATGTACTTTACCTGACCGCCGCTGTTTGCTTCATATTTGCCTTGGGTGGATTATCAAGAGCCGAGAGCGCGCAGCGGGGCAATCTGTGTGGAATTTTCGGTATGGCGATAGCCTGCGTCGCCGCGTATTTGTCCGTAAATTCCGCGGATTTTTGGTTTATTTTGATTGCAATCGTCATGGGCGGAGGAATTGGCGTCTTCATCGCCAGAGCGGTGTCCATGACGGCGCTTCCCCAAATGGTCGCCGGATTTCATAGCCTGGTGGGACTGGCGGCGGTGCTGATTTCGTTCTCCGCCTGTTTTGCTCCGGAATTATTCCGAATTTCCACCCCGTCCGGAATAAAAGTCCTGAGCCTGCTGGAAATGGGGCTTGGATCCACAATTGGATCCGTTACATTCATCGGCTCGCTCATTGCTTTCCTGAAACTGCAGGGGATATATAAGGGGCATAGCATCCCTTTGCCCCTAAATGCATTTTTCGCTTCCTCCATCTGCTGTCTCTTGTTTTATTTCACGGTAACGGAGAGCGAGGAAGCGTTTTTGCTCCTCACGATGATTTCTCTGCTGTTCGGAGCGACGCTCATAATGCCCGTCGGCGGCGCTGACATGCCCGTCGTGGTTTCCATGTTGAACTCGTATTCCGGCTGGGCCACTTCCGGCATCGGTTTTACCATAGGCAACCATCTGCTGATCATAACGGGAGCGCTGGTGGGCTCCAGCGGAGCGATCCTCAGCTACATAATGTGCAGGGGGATGAATCGATCGCTCTGGAGTGTGATTTTTGCACCGGAACAGGCAAAAGCCAACGACGCGGTTGCCTCTGGCGGAACGCGAGCTTTTAAAAGCGGCGCGCCCGAGGACGCCGCCTTCATTCTTAAAAATGCGAACTCTGTAATTGTAGTGCCAGGATACGGAATGGCTACGTCCAAAGCTCAATACGCCCTGAAGGAACTCGGCGATATGCTGAAAAAGGACGGCATCAGCGTAAAATACGCCATTCATCCAGTGGCGGGACGTATGCCAGGACACATGAACGTACTGTTGGCGGAAGCCGACGTTCGCTACGACGACGTTTTTGAGCTGGAGGAAATCAATCGAGACTTTTCCTCCTGCGACGTGGCCTACGTGGTTGGGGCAAACGACGTCGTCAACCCAGCGGCAAAAAACGATCCATCCTGTTCCATATATGGAATGCCGATACTGGAAGCCGAAAAAGCAAAAATCATACTATTTTTGAAAAGGTCAATGGGAACCGGATACGCCGGGATTGACAACGAGTTGTTCTACGCGTCAAACACCATGGTTTTGCTGGGAGACGCCAAAAAAACGACGGAAGATATCATAAAAGCCATGCGCGAATGACGGCGCGTCGGGCCGACTGTTTTCATTTTTTTCTGGACTTTTTGCAATTGTACTGCTAAAAACGCCACATCTGCGGTACGGAGACTTTTGTGGCTTTAAAAATTCGTTTGGCTCGGGGTGGAGCAAAAAAACATCCTTTTTACAGAATGGTTGTTACTGATTCTCGGAATTCGAGGGACGGCGCGTTCCTGGAGCGGGTCGGCTCCTACGATCCCTTTCTATCTTCGGATGATCCCAATCGCGTGACGGCTGATGCGGAAAGGGTGAAGTATTGGTTTTCGGTGGGAGCGAAGGCGTCCGATCGAGTTGCTTCGCTGTTGAGTAAGCTAAATTTGTGCGCCGAACCGGTTATTGCGGACACTCCAAAGAAATCGGCTCCAAAAAAGAAGGCGCAGGAAAGACTGGAAGCTCTGCGAAAAGCAGCCGAGGCTGCGGCAGCGGCGGCCGCCCCAGTTGCCGAATAAATTGATTGCGGTTCTGCGGATCATCGGCGCATTTGGCATAGGCGGAGGCCTGCGCGCGTCTCTGCTTTCAGACAGTCTCGCCAGCTACAGGGAGGTGTACGACAAGGGCGGCAGGAAATTTTCACTGCGGATACAGCGTTTCGTGGAAAAGTCCAGAGCGATTATTTTTCTGGATGGAATTACCGATCGCACAGCGGCAGAATCTCTGAAAAGCGAGTATTTCTACGTGCGGCGCTGCGATCTTCCTCCGACGGCGAACGGCGAGTTCTATCTCTGCGACCTCGTGGGCAAGGAGGTTGCCGTTGCGGGTTCCGCCCTGAAATGCAAAATATTGAGCGCGCAAAATTTCGGCGCCGGAGATCTGCTGGAAGTATCCTGCGGCGAGGGTTCGTTTTTTGTGCCCTTCACCAAAGAGAATTTTCCGGATACAGACGGAGAAATGCTCATGACCCTGGAGGCGTTTGAGGGATTCAGGAATTGACGTGGCGCGCAAATATTTTCACCATTTTTCCGGAGGCTTTTCCTGGAAATCTCGGCGTTTCAATTCTAGGAAAGGCTCTGCAGGACGGCAGATGGGATTTGAATCTCATAGATCTCAAACAATTTCCCGCTAAATCCGACCGCATTGACGACTCTCCCTACGGGGGCGGAGCCGGCATGATTCTCTCGCCGTTGACCTTTGAAAAAGCCTTCGATTCTCTGGCGGAAGACGACAAAAAAATGCGAAAAATCTACTTTTCGCCGCGGGGAAGACAATTTCGGCAATCCGATCTAGCCTCTATGGCGAATTCTCCCGGAATAACGGTGCTCTGCGGTCGATACGAGGGAGTAGACCAGCGCATTCTCGACTTTTATTCCTTCGAGGAAATTTCCATCGGAGATTTTGTACTCCTGGGCGGAGAGGCGGCTGCCATGGCGGTTATCGAAGGCTGCGCCCGCCTCCTGCCGGACGTGGTGGGCAACCGCGACTCGCTGGAGAGCGATTCATTTTCGGATCACCTGCTGGAGCATCACCAGTACACAAAACCGCAAATTTTCAAGGAATTATCAGTGCCGGAAACCCTATTGTCCGGAGACCATCAAAAAGTGGAAGAATTTCGCCAAAACCAATCAAAACAAATAACCGCACGGCAACGCCCCGATCTTTGGGGAAAATATGTTGCAAAAAAATTGCTTGACTCGTTTGACGACGCCACCTAATCAAGAGCAATTACCGAATGGATTTTTCCGCTGTCGGAATGACAGGCGCAGCGGAACTCCTCCAAATTCAAAGGATTTGCTCAGGTGATTCAGCAAGTATCTTCCATAGCTGTCCGGCAGATGATCGGAACGGTTGGCAAATATGACGAACGTCGGCGGTTTGCTGCTGGTTTGGGATATGTACTTCAATTTAATCGGTAAATTGTGAACCAGCGGAGGCGGAGTCTGTGAAACTGCCGTCTGGAGCCATCTGTTGAGGACTCCGGTGGGAATTCTTCGGGACCAATTGTCAAATAATTTAAGCGATACGTTGAAAACTCTGGCCAGCCCTTTCTTTTCTTTTGCCGAGATTAAAAGGCACAGAACTCCCGGCAGTTGAGCGAACTCCTTCTGAAGCCGTCTTTCCACCGATTTTTGCACCTCGTCCGGATTGCTGGACTTGTCGCTTTTGCTCAGAATAAATATGACGATTTTCCCCTCTTCGAAGGCTTCGCGGGCCACGGTTATATCCTGCTTCTCCAGCGGGTTTTCGATGTCCGTAAGCACCCACGCCACATGAGCCTGACGAATGTATCGCCGAGCGTCCATGACGGAAATTGCCTCAATTTTTGCTTTTATTTGAGATTTTCGCCGCTGTCCGGCCGTGTCTATCAATGTAATTCTGCGATTTTTGAATTTGCAGTCCACGGAAATCGCATCCCGCGTGATTCCGGCTTGTTCTCCGGTGAGCAGGCGATCGTCCTCCAAAATAGCGTTAATCAAAGTTGATTTTCCAACGTTGGGCCGACCTATAACGGCAATTTTTACGGCGTTTTCCTGCGTAACTTCGCATTTTTCACCGACATTAAGCGCATCGCATTTCACAAGCGCTTCGTATATTCCGTCCATTCCGAGATTGTGCTCTGCCGAAATGGCAATTCCTTCCCCAAAGCCCAAAACGCTCGCGTTAACGGGAGAAAAATTTCCCTCCGATTTATTTTCGATGAGAATTACCGGGCGATTCCCTACTTTTCCAAAGGAAGATCGGAGCCATGAGGCGATTTCTCTGTCCAGGAGTGTAATTCCCTCGCGCGCGTCCACCATGAAAAAGACAACGACGGATTCCCTGACGCCAGCTAATGATTGGGCATTCATGGATATTGCCAGCGCGTCACGGGAAAGCGGATCGACTCCCGGCGCGTCCAGAAGTTCAAACTCCAGGCCACACAGGCTGACCATTGCCGATTTACGATCGCGGGTTATGCCCGGCATGTCGCCGACTATGGCCAACCGACCGCCGGCAAGTCTATTGAAAAGAGTCGATTTTCCGACATTGGGCCTTCCAATCAGGACCACAGAGTTTCCGTTAGGCATCAATAGGCTATCCGCGCAGAAGTGGTGAACTATCGCTTATCTATAGGCCGAGATCTTACCTTCATTCATGAGGAGATACATCGTGCCGTCGGCGATCACGGGATTAACGGAAATTCCGTCTCCACCGTCGTCCATGTCCATTATTTTTCCGACTTTCCCGTCATAAACCGATACGAACGTCAAACGACCGCGCGGAGAAATCATCAGCAGATTGTCCTTCAGCAACAGCATTCCGTGCCAGTCCGATATGTGCTCCTCCTCCTCGGCTAGCCGCGTGCTCCAACGCTTTTTTCCATTTTCCCTATTGAGGCAGACAAGTTCAGATTTAGTATTGAATATAAATATGCTGTTTCCGCTCACAATCGGAGTTTGAACGCTTCCAAAATCGTTCTTCCAGATAAGCTTTCCGGTTTTCGCGTCAAAAGCCGAGGTTTGGCTATTGGCTGCGGATATATATGCGACTCCATTCTTTAGGACCGGACACGCCCTCGGATGAGCAAAAGCGCGAGAAACATTGGTGAGTGAAAATTTGGACATCATGGCATCCCAAATCACGGCTCCGGTTTCCTCCAGAAGAGCGTAGACTTCTCCGGACGGATAGGTCAGATACACGACTCCGTCAACTACGGCGGCGCCGGAGCTCCCTATGTATGTGGCGTCGGAAACCATCCCCGAATGGGACCACAAAACCTTTCCGTTGCTGATATCCACGACCTGCAGGCTGCTATTGCTGCATGATATGAAGGCTTTTCCATTGGCGATCGTAATGCCGTCTCCCTTACACGTCGCCGGCAGCTTAATTCTCCAAAGGATTTTGCCATCTTTTGCATCCAGAGCGAAGCATTCGGAGAAACTGGACGTCGCGATGATGCGCCCGCCGCCATAGGCAATCGCTCCGCCTATTTGGCCGTCTTTTCCGACGATGGTGGTGCTCACTCTCCACAATCTTCTGCCGGTTTTCTGGTCGATGGCATAGACAATGCCGCCGGCGTCAACGCAGAAAACTGTTCCATCGGCGATCACCGGTGCCGCCGTCATGATGATGGATCCACTACTCTCAAAATCCAGGCTAGAACTCCAAATTTCCGCCGGAGAAAGCGAGAATTTCATCGGAGAATAGCAGTGCGACGCATCGAAGAATGCCTGCGGATACTCGCCGTTATATTTTTCCGCATCAAGCGCTACGGGAGACGCGTCAAATTCGCTAGAAATCTTTCCATCTCCAATTTCAGCGATGACGAGCTCCTCTCGGGTTCCTGTAAGAGGTTCTTTGGAAGAGCAGCCGACCAGAAGCAAACTCAGCATAAAGCCAAGTGTGGGAAAGCGTTTCATGATTGTTTCTCCAAATTTTTCAGGTGATTGAACAGCTTCGAAATTCTGCGTTTTAGAGAATTTGGAGCCTCCTTGTGGTCGATAATTTTCTGGAAATTTTCAAGAGCTTCCTGGCGCCGCCCCATGGTCTCGTGTATTACTGCCGTCATTTCCATGGCGGTAAAACGAAACGGACGTCCTTCTGCGGTTAACGGCTCCAGCAGCTTCGTGGCTTCGTCCAGAGAAGGGCTATGGGAAGCGTAAATTATTAGCGCCAAATCCTTCCAAATCAAATCAACGCCGTGCCTTTTGGATAATTCCAACAACGCCTCTAGATTTTCACTCATATCCTCCAGTTGCGTTAATTTTCTTCCGGATTTCATGATGGCAAGAATAGGTTTTATCTCGGCGGGAGCGTTTTCCATCAGTCCGGCAACGATGACCTCCCTTTTGGACGTTGGAGATCTCAAAACATTCACCAGCGCGGTGGTTATTTCCTCCAGCTGGGCATTCCTTCTGCTATACCAGGATGAGTAGGCTATTATTCCCACCACGGCTACGGCTAAAAGGGCAAAAATAATTCGTCGATGCTTTTCGAGAAACTGCCACAGTTGCTCGTTCTTCAGTTCCGCATTTATTTCGCTGATTATTGAATTTTCTTCCACCGGAGCCTGTCCCCTGAAAACGATTGCCGCCAATTCTAACCCATCTCAGGACTTCTTACCAGAAGATTTCTCAGAACAGCTTCATGCCCGGCGGCAGCATAACTCCCATCTCTTCGCGCATCTTCGCCTCCAGTTTTTCTTTCGCATTGTTAAAGGCAACAACGATCAAGTCACCCACAACTTCCGCATCTTCCGGGAGCATTAGTTTTGGATCGATGGTGATTTTCTTGGCCTCCCCTTTTCCTCCGATGACTACGGTCACCATTCCTCCGCCGGAATCTCCGAAAATCTCGAAATTCTCCATCTTCTTTTGGGCTTCCAGGAGTCTGGATTGCATCTCCTGGGCTTGCCTCATGAGTTGATTAAGGTTGCTCATTTTTTCATCCTCCTATTTCGTTCAATTTTAACTCCACAATCAAAACCGGTGCCGCTGGTGAGAATCGGACTCACGACCTTATCCTTACCAAGGATACGCTCTACCACTGAGCCACAGCGGCTTAAAATCAGAACGCACATTCTAGCACACCGCTGTGCCGGTTGGGAAGATCCATGGATTTGGTGTATAAGTTCAGCAGAAGTGAGACCGCTCAGGAGCGGAGAGCGGAGCAACCGAAGGCTTGGGACCTTCGGTCGCCATGATTTGTGCATTGTAGGTGCAGTTACGATCCCTTTCCAACGCCTATGTTAAAGGCGAAAAGCGCGCGTATGGTGCAGCTGTCTTTAATCTTTAGTTTAGTGGATCCCATATCGCCAAAGTTTTTCGTTTTGTCCTTGCCAAGTGTGTATTCTCCTTCGAGTCGGACACTCGCATTTTGAGTAAAATGCTTCTCTACGCCAAGAGCTATGATAGGCGTAATCGCCGATATTTTGTTCTCCGAAGTTGCATCAAGTCTTCCTTTGATAGCAGGAGTCGTGTCAGATCCTGGATTATACTCCACGTAATGCTCTTTCACCTTGATGTACTTGCCGCCGACTTTGAGATACAGCAGAATGCTGTTTCTAAAAACCGCTCCTATCTTTGCCGCCAGCGATGGAGTAAGGCCGCCGTGGATAACTTCTATGTCAGTCACTCTGCCTCCTCTTGTATCATTCGCATAGGATGAAAGTTTAGCCTGCGGTCCGAAATCAAATCCGCCTTCAATGGATACATAGAACGGACTTGACGGCATTTTAATTGCAATGCCGGAAAGAAGCGAGCCAGCTAGCGACGTAACGGAGCCGCCTATCTCTTTTTCAGTACTTCCCCTAACGTACGCGCTGAAAATGTTGGAGCCATCTGCGAATTTGCTGCCGTATGTGTACTCATTCGCGAAGCGATGGATCGAAATGCAGGGTCCGAAGGCAACAAAAAAATGAAACGTGTTGTTGAAAACGTTGCCATCTTTCGCGTCTTTGCTTTCTTGACTTTCCTGTACGTCGTTGTCGGGGGCGCCATAGGAATCCATCGAGTGAACGTGTCCCTGCGTCATGGCAGCCAAGAAGCTTGCCAAATATATCTTCTTTTTCATGAGTTCCTCCTACTAAATAAAACAGAACCTTAGATACCTGAGGCTTTCCGCAACCTCCGGTCACCTAACAACCGGGCGCAGTATTACATAATCTTAATCAAACACAATATAATTTTTCAGAAAATTCAAAAAACAAAATAGATAAATGCCTTTGTGTTGCGGATTTGCCGCAATTGCCTAGGATTTTTTTCTAAAAATTTAGATTTATAAGGCATGATTGGACTGCCCAACTTCATCGAGCTTTTATATCAAATGGATTATTGAATTTTTCTTTTAGACGTTCTATAAGAAAGCGCTAGAGGTGTCCCATGAAGACAGAAAAGGTCGGCGCAGGCGTCGATCAACCGATAGTACACACTGTCGCGCAGCTCAAGGGACGTAGATTGCGTATGGTTCGCGCTTTGGCGGGTCTTTCTCGCCAGGAATTGCATGAAAAAATCGGCATCGCCACCTCCACGATGGATACCTGGGAGAGCGGCAGGGTAGAATTAACGGAAAAAAGCGCTGAGCGCATATGTCTTGCGCTGAGGAAAGTCGGCGTCTACTGCGCCCGCGAATGGTTGCTGACCGGAGCCGGAATTCCTCCCCGAGCCATGGACGACGTCGAGAAGTTCGTGTTTCTCTCCAACAGGCCGGGCATCGCCGGCGATCAATTCGCCATCGGGAGAGTGAGCGGCAAAATTCCGCCATTTATAGACGAGAGCATGAGGCGTGAATTGAGCTTCTTCATGAGTCTTCACGAAAATTCGCTTTTTTACCTTGTGGAAGAGGATTCGCACGGCTTTCGCTATAGGCGCGGCGACTGCGTTGCCGGCGTAGAAAACGACATCCAAACGCTGGTGGGAAAAATAATAATCGCGCAATTGCCAAACGAAAAAACGATTCTTTGTAAGCTAATAAAAACATCCGCAAACAGGAGCGACGTGATCCAAGGCAAAGGCAGTTTTCCAGAAAGATTGGAAATAACAAGGGCGGCACAAATTCTCTGGCACAGAAGATCGTTCCAGAAATAATAGCGTGAAGCACGCTCCTCACAGCCGTTGGCGGGAAAAGTAGCCAAAAGGCCTGCGCGCGTACACCACTTCGTGGAGTTCGGAAAATAATGGCAGCTTTAGGCTGCTGTTTTTTTCCAGCAGGGGAATTGCTCCGATGGTAAATGCTCCTTCCGCCAAATTCCCGTTCCAGTGATCTATGCCTCCGCCGGAAGCGATGTATTCTCCAAAAATGACATTGCGGGATTGCTTGCTGGTGCAGGTTAGAACAACATCGCCCACTCCGCAGAGTTCATGGAAGGATTCCTGGCGCCCTCCCAGAGCCGCGGACAAGGTCACCATTTCCTTCAGTCCGTCCACGATTAGAAGGGCTACTCCGCTTTCTCCATATTTTAATCCGGATACAATGCCGCAGCCGACGGCCAATGCGTTTTTCATTGCTCCGGCAACCTGAAGGCTAACGTAGTCGTCCAACGGCTCAATCCTAAAGGAATCTGACGAAAGCGCCTGGGAAATTTCCTGCGTCAAGCTCCGATTTTTTCCGGCGATGTTCACTCCAGCAGGAAGCCCGCGCGCCACTTCGCAGGCAAATGACGGGCCGGAAAAAATAACGATCTCGTTGGTCAGCACTTCCTCCATGGCGGTGCTCAGCAGCCTTCCATTGACCAGGTCGAATCCTTTGGAACAGGACACAACTGGCGCTTGGGCGTTGGCTTCGCGGATTTTTCCGCACACATCCAGCGCGGCAGCCGCAGGAACGGCGATGAAAATCAATTCGCATTCCCGCACTCTATCAAAATCATTGACATAGCTTACGTTTGCTCCAAGAACGTCGCCGGGAGCCAAGCTGGAGGAATACAGCTGATCCACTTCCTTCCGAGAGGTCGCGCCGTTGCCGATTAAAATGACTTCCTGAACCTTTTTGCTAAAACATTGGGTGATCGCCAGACCATAACTGCCCGCGCCAACCACTCCAATCCTACTGAAAACACGCATTTGTATTTCCGTTCAAAAATATTGCGTATGCTTTTTACGAAATATAATATACTTTCGATAAGTAACATGAATATCAGAAAAATGTTTAATTTTTTACATAAAAAAATCGTTGAAGCGGTGCTTTGGCGAAAAATTTCGCAAGCCACGAAGAAATACGTCGAAAAACTACGCAACAGGCTGAGCGGTTTGCAAATTTTAGAAAATATTCCCGGTGAATGGGTGTGCCACCTCAGAAATGTCGTTGTATTGTTGGCTTCATATACCATTGCGTCGCTGCTAATTTATCCAGAATTCAAAGCCTGCGTTTATCTAAAGGAAACGTTTTCGCTGCTCTGCGCCTACGGAGCTATCTTCGTGTGGTTTGTGGATAGGATCCGCAGGGAAATTCCCCTGAAGGTGGCTGTTTGCGTTACCGCCTGTCTGGCGCCGGTTTTGTTCATAAACAGCGCTCCGGCAGTCGCCATTGTTTGCCTACTGCTGATAGTAATCTGCGAATTTTTGATGTTTGAATACTGGCGAGGGTGCTATCTTTTTTCGAATCTAACTCCCGTCTACATCATCTGCGATAATGTCGGAGACGTCGAGGAGGTTTTTTCCATTGCGGCAGAATACAAAATCTTGGAATTGATCGTTCTAGCGGACGACGAGGAAGGAAGAGAAAACCATCGCCTGAGCTCCATGAGAACGGTTGAGGATATCGGGAAATGGCTGCAGAAGATAAATTATCTGCCGTTTTATCCCTCTCCCAAAAGGCTCTTATACTACTCTAACGAGAGAAGTTCAGAGAATTTCAATAAATTGCTGGAGTTGTCCGCATGCCATTCCATTCCGCTTTTCAAGGCCTTCAAGAATACGGTTGTTAAACGAAATGTGGATTCTATTTTGCTGGGCATCTCGCCGGCGTCTCTGTATGAGTTCGATTGCGTGAATATTTCTCCGCAGGATAAAAGCAGCCTGACGTCGTCGTTTAAGGAAAAGAAAATCTGGATTTGCTACGATGGGCGCAGGAGCGTCTTGGATTTGGTGCAGGCAGTCTCTCTGGTGAATTCGGCGGACGTAACTCTGCTCTGCGAGTCCGAAAAATTAATGGTGGAAGCAGAGCGAGAGCTTCAGGATAAATGCGCTGTGAAAATCTTCGATATAGATTTGCTCCATTTGCAGGAAACAAGGCCAGACATACTGTTCTACAACATCCCCATAAAGTCCTTCCATTTTGGAGAAGATCATCTCAAGGAAACCGTGATCAAAAATGTGCTGGATACCAACCGGCTGATACAATTCGCCCAGTCGGCACACATACCTTTCGTTTTCGTCATGTCCAGCTCTTGGGCCTCCGGCGCCGGCAATTGGATTAAGGCAACCCAGAGGTTGGGAGAGCTTTATGCCCAGTTTGCTGATTCGCAGAGTCGGAAATTACACACCAAATTTCGAGTTATACGCCTGCCGGACGTAATAACGGATAGATTGGGGATTTTAGGCAGAATAACCTCGTCCATATCCTCCTTCGGAATGGTTAGCGTAGATTTTCCAGAAGCAGAGCTGGCCAACGTCTACTATCGCAGCGATATACTAACTCCGCTGCTGAAGGTTATTTCTTCTAGCATGAAAGCTTCCAGCGGTTCTTCCTGTGTCTATACGATCGCTCCGGAAAATAAAATATCCTTGGATAGCGTAATAAAAAAAATATGCGACATTATGTGCCTCCGGTGCGGCAAAGACGTGCCCGTAGTCTATAATCCCAAGTCCGAAGAGATGGACCTGGAGGATTTTGCCGGTATCTCGGAGCCCATTGAAAAAACAGCCATCGAGGGCGTACTCATCACCAAATTTTTGCCCACCAGATCCTCCAGTTATGAATACCTCTGGAGCATAGACGAAATAAAAAAGATGACCACCCGCGAGCTGATATCCGCCGTATTCCAAAGCCTTAGCGAGAAAATCAAGAAGTAGCGAGCGGTTTTGTGCATCTGGAGAACAATCGGAAAAAATTCTCCGACGTCTGTTGGGCCAGCGTTGCAATTTGGATATTCAACAGCTCTGAAATCTTTTCGGCGATATGTGGAATGAATGCCGGTTCGTTTATGCCTCCTCGATGAGGAACCGGCGCCAGAAACGGCGCGTCCGTTTCCAGCAGCATTCTGTCCAATGGGATCAGTTTCAGTGTCTCCCGCAATTCGGCGGCGTTCTTGTAGGTGACAACTCCGGATATGGATATGTAGAAGCCCAGATCCAATGCCTTTCGGGCAAAATCTTCTTCGCCGGAAAAGCAATGAATGACGCCGGTCACCCCCGGATATTCCCGCAGGATGGAGATGACATCCGGATAGGCGTCCCGGGAATGGATGACCACCGGCAGACGGCATTCCTCCGCCAAATCCAGCTGCAGCCGCAACAGCTCCTTCTGCTGTTTTTGGCTTTCCTTCTCGTAGTGATAATCCAGGCCGATTTCGCCGATGCCGATGGTCTTGGGCAACGCCGCCTCCCGCCGGATGATTTTGGCCATTTCCTCCGACCGAAACGCGCCGTGATGTTTGGCCGCCTCCAGAGGGTGAATCCCGACGGTGCGGAATACATTTTCATGGGTATCGGCCAGAGAGCGTATCTCCTCCAGGTCAGCCAACTCCGTCCCAATGGCCATCAGATACTTCACGTCGGCTTTGGCCGCCCGGTCAATCACGGCGGCGACGGAATACCTCTCCACGTCCAAATTTTCGGACATCGAACGAAATTTCGGGAACAACAGGTGGCAATGGGAATCCACGAAGAACATTTCATTCCTTCGGGAAGAGAGGAAATGGCGGTGGAAATGTCTGGTCCATAAAATTCGTTTCAATTTCTCCGAAGGATTTGCCCTCCAGATTCAAGAAGTCGAAAATTTTGCGGCCGGTATCCGGCATAAACGGAGCGATGCCGAAGCCAATGGCACGGATTCCTTCGCACAGCGCCGTAAGAACGGCATTCAGCCGATTTTCGTCATCTTTGGCCAATTCCCAGGGTTTCATGTCGTTCACGAACCGATTGGAGGCGGAAACCAGCTGCCAGATGGCCTCTAGTGCGCCGTACAGATCCTGTTTGTCCACGAGAATCCGCAGTTTTTTGACCAAATTCCTGGAATCCTCGAACAGCGGACGCTCGTCGGTTCCAAAGTCATAATTTGCCCGGAGCCCACCGATTTTCTGGACGAAGGCCAGCACCCGCTGCACGAGATTCCCCAAATCATTGGCCAGATCGTAGGAGATCCGCCGCTGCAGCGCCTTTTCCGAGAAATCTCCGTCTTCGCCGAAGCGTATTTCCCTAAACAGGAAGTAGCGAACCGGATCAAGGCCGTATTTTTCGACGGTTTTTTGCGGTTCCACCACGTTACCGATGGATTTGGACATTTTTTGGCCTTCGCTGGTCCACCAGCCGTGGGCAAAAATCCGCTTCGGCAGAGTTATGCCGGCGGACATCAGAAAAGCCGGCCAGTAGACGGCGTGGAACCGCAGGATTTCCTTCCCCACCACGTGGACGCAATTCTCCATCATTTCGGAAACCCGTGAAATATTCTCCGGAAACCCCAACGACGTGATGTAATTGGTCAGGGCGTCGACCCAGACGTACATCACATGGCCTGGAGCGTCCGGGATCGGTATACCCCAGTCGAATTTGCTTCGGGAAATGGACAGATCCCGGAGGCCGCTCTTCACGAAGCTCACCACTTCGTTACGACGACTGACCGGCGCGATGAAATCCGGATTTTTTTCGTACAGTTCCAGCAATTTATCCTGATAGGCCGAGAGCCGGAAGAAGTAGGATTCCTCCTCCATCCATTCCACCGGAGCTCCGCTGGGGGCCTTGCCATCCACCACATCCTCCTCCGGCACATATTCCTCGTCCCGCGCCGAATACCAGCCGGAATAGGAGTCTTTGTAGATGTCCTTTTCCATCTGTCGCCACAGCGTCTGGGAGCTGAGGATGTGGCGCTCCTCGGTGGTGCGGATGAAATCATCCTGGGAAAGATTGATGTATCCGCCCAGATCCCGGAATTTTTGCGACATGATATCGCTGAATTTTTGCACATCCATGGCAGCGGCCTCGGCGGATCTGGCTACTTTTATGCCGTGCTCGTCGGTGCCGGTGGAGAAATGCACCTCATGGCCATCAAACCGTTTGAAACGGGCAAGAATGTCTGCGGCGATGCTTGCATAGGCATGGCCGATGTGGGGCTCCCCGTTTATGTAATATATGGGTGTGGTAACACAAAACTTCATGACGGTTCCTTTCGGTTGGCGGGTCTAATTTTTCCGCAGCAATATTTGTACTTTTTGCCACTGCCACAGTGACAGAGCGCGTTCCTGGAGGTCGCAAACGGATCCGCGACGTTTTGACGGTCAATCTCGAGTATATTTTCCTCCAATTTTGGTCGTGCGTCGTCCCGATCCAAAAGCGCCGCCGCAAGAACATCCCGCGCCTCCTGGGGAATTTCGAACAGCGACAAAGTCTTCACCGTTTCCTCCCGAATGGTGGCAGACATTAACTCAAAGAGGGCAAACGCCTCCTGCTTATATTCATTCAGAGGATCGCGCTGGGCGTAAGCCCGAAGATTTATGCCCTGACGCAGTCTATCAAGATTCAGCAGATGTTCCTTCCAGTACTGATCTATCAGCCGCAGCAGTATCGTCCGTTCCATGTAGCGCATCATACCAGGCGAATTAATCTCTTCTTTTTTCTTTGCTTTTTCCGTCACCTGCTCGAAAATTACATCGACGGCGCCATCTCTGCCAAGATTCTCTCCTTTCTGGAGACTCACGTCGCCACCAAAATATTTCGCCAGCTCGTCGTTTATGGTTTGGTACTCCCAAAAGTCCGACGACATATCCTCCGGAGTATTACTGAAAATGACTTTTTGTACCACCTCGTGGCGCATATCGCTTATCTCTTCACCAAAATCAACGTCTTCTTTCATCAACTCATGCCGTTGAGTGTAGATGACTTTTCGTTGATCGTTCATGACGTCGTCGTACTTCAGCAGGTGCTTGCGGATGTCGTAGTTGCGGGCCTCGACCCGCTTCTGGGCCTTTTCTAGCGCCTTGTTGACCCATGGATGGGTGATGGCCTCTCCGTCCTCTATTCCGAACTTTTTTAGCATGGAATCGAGTTTTTCCGCGCCAAAAATGCGCATCAGATCGTCTTCCAGCGACAGGAAAAACTTCGACGCGCCGGAATCGCCCTGTCGACCGGAGCGGCCCCTCAGCTGATTGTCGATGCGGCGACTTTCGTGACGTTCGGTGCCTATTACGTACAATCCACCGGCGTTCTTGACCACTTCGAAGTCATGGGCTATTTCCTTTTCCACTTTCGCCTGAATTCGTCGCCGCAGCTTCAGGTCTTCCACTCCGTGAAGTTCGCGGGCCAGCCGCACCTCCAGATTTCCACCCAGCTTTATGTCGGTGCCGCGGCCGGCCATGTTAGTGGCAATGGTAACGGCGCCAGATTTGCCGGCGTCGGCGATGATCTCGGCTTCGACGTCGTGGTATCGGGCATTCAGCACGCTGTGGGGGATTTTAGCCTTCTTCAGCAGCGACGACAGTAGTTCGGATTTTTCAATGCTAACCGTGCCGACCAGCACCGGCTGGCGGCGGTCATTGCATTCCCGGATGAGTTTGATTATGGCCCCATATTTTTCCGCCGCCGTACGATAGACTTCGTCGTCCAGATCCAGCCTGGCCACCGGAACATTTGTCGGGATCACCAAAGTCTCGACCTTATATATCTCGGCCAGCTCCTGGGCCTCGGTTTCCGCCGTGCCGGTCATGCCGGCCAGCTTTCCATACATTCTGAAAAAATTCTGGAACGTGATGGAGGCTAGCGTCTGATTCTCCATCTCCACTTCCACCTTCTCCTTTGCCTCGATGGCCTGATGGAGACCGTCCGAATAGCGGCGTCCCTCCATCATGCGACCCGTAAACTCGTCGATGATGATGACCTTGCCGTTTTTCACGATGTAATCCACGTCCTGCTTAAACAAGTGATGCGCCTTCAGGGCATTGTTTACGTGGTGGACCACGGCGATATTTTGGATGTCGTATAAGTTGTCGGTCTGGAGCAGGCCAACCGCTGCCAGCAGCTGCTCGATGTGCACGTTCCCTTCCTCCGTGAGGGTGACGGATCGATGTTTCTCGTCGATATCGTAGTCGGATTTGACCAATTTCGGGATCACGGCGTCGACCTTCACGTACAGGTCCGCAGAATCTTCCGCCGCTCCCGAGATGATCAGCGGAGTGCGGGCCTCGTCAATCAAAATGCTGTCCACCTCGTCCACAAGAGCATAGTTGAACGGCCGCATCACCAATTCCGACGAGTAGAGCTTCATGTTGTCCCGCAGATAATCGAAGCCCAGTTCATTGTTGGTGGCGTAGGTGACGTCGCAGTTGTATTGGTCACGACGTTCCGTGTCCGTGAGGCCGTGAACGATGATTCCCACGGTCAATCCGAGGAATTTGTAGATTTTTCCCATCCATTCGGCGTCGCGGCGAGCCAAATAGTCGTTGACGGTGACCACGTGGACGCCTTTTCCCTCCAGCGCGTTTAGATACACGGCTATGGAAGCCACCAGCGTTTTGCCTTCGCCGGTTTTCATCTCGGCCACCATGCCGTTGTGCAGCGCCAGCGCTCCCACCAGCTGCACATCGAAGGGCCGCAGCCCGAGAGTTCGCTTGGCCGCTTCCCGGACAACGGCGAACGCTTCCGGCAGGACGTCATCCAGCGTTTCCCCCTCGGCCAATCGCCGGCGAAATTCATCAGTCTTTGCCTGCAGTTCCTCGTCTGATAATGGCGAGATGGAATCTTCCAGCTTGTTAATTTCCTCGGCAGTTTTGAAATATTTGCTGACAACCCTATCGTTATGGGAGCCAAAAACTGATTTAAGAATTTTAGATAGCATCCAAACCTCGCGACAGCGTGCCAAATATACACTATGGTCGCAAATTATAAAAAAAACCTGAAGATAAAGATATCAAAAAGTGCTCCATGGATAAGTTCAGATAGAAGTGAGACTATTTTAGAAAAAAGTCAGAGTTGGTTGGTTGAATAATTTTTGTGGGTAAACTCGGAGAGTTTTCCACAAAATTATTCAACTTGTCTCTGGCGAAAGGTCGCGAAAGCCTCGAGGATTGCGTTTGTAACAACCAACCAGGAGGCTTTATGCAAATCAAAGGACTGCACCGGAACATTTATAAACTGTATTCCTACTCGCGAACACAGGAAACGGTCGGAAAATACAAAAAATTATACGACAGAAGCATTAGGATCTACGAGGAATGCTCAAGAGACAGGACTTGCGAGCATCTGCGCCGCGAGCTGGGCGTAATTTCTCGGGCGACGTATTTTCGGCGAAAGAAGATTCTACAAGAGCTGAACAGAGGGATAGCGCCGCCGTCGAAGCGCCCGAAGAAAGTCCGGAAGCCTCTGTGGACGAGGGCAGACGTTGATCTTGTGTTGAAGATACGCCGGGGAAATCCGACCTACGGCAAGGCAAAAATCGCGGTTATTTTAAGACGAGATCACGGCTCAAAATTGAGCGA